>JAFYHD010000002.1 GCA_017539325.1 bacterium
CCTTATTATCAACCTTGCCTCCATCTTCATCAGCTTTACCTTAACCCCGATACTGTGCGCCCTTTTCATGAAGAAAAAGGACTCGGGCCTCGGCAAGGCCTTCGAAAATTTGGTGGTGGGGCTGCAGCAGAGTTTGGCGGAAACGTACGCCCGTTTCGTGGAGCTTTTGTCGCGCTCCAAGATCCTGACGGTCGTCATCGTTCTGGTCTGCCTCCTTCTGCTCTTGCAGTCGCTCTCCCTGGTAGACAAAATAGGCTTCATCTTCACCGAGCCTATTGACTTGGCGCGCGTCTGCGTAAAGGTCGAGTATCCGACCTACTACAACCTCGAGCACACCACCGAAAGGATAACCGCGATCGAATCGAAGCTGACGGACTTTTCCGACCTCGATTATTCGATGGTGACGATAGGCAAGGTGGACGGCGACATCCAGGAAGCTACGGAAGGCGTCTTCTTAGGCCAGATCCAGCTCTTCTTCAAGGACAAGACGCAAAGAAAGTGGAGCCTTTTCAAACGCCTGGACGAGATCAGGGAACGCTTGAAAGACGAGACCGACTGTATTCTGACCATCTCTATTCTGGACGCCATGGGCAGCCAGCAGCTGCCGCTGAACCTGATCGTCCGAGGCCCCGACCTTGATATGCTAAACAAGATCGGGCTTAGGGCCCAGGAAGTCTTGGATACCGACCCAAACATCACTACGACCGACACGTCGGTAAGGGACGGCAAGGAGGAGGTAAAGATAACGCCCAACCGCGCCATCATGTCCGACTACGGGCTGACGGCCCAGGAATTGGGCTTGTGCCTGAGGGCTAACATCGACGGCATCGAGGCCGCGGACTTCAGGAAAGGCGACCGCACCTACGACATCAGGGTAAAATACAAGGAGATCCCCGGCAAGAACCAGGTGAAAGACTTCACTATCCCCGCCGGCGGCAAGATCGTTATGCTGGAGACCGTCGCGGACATCCAGGACTCCTACCAGCCTAGCAAAGTCTACAGGCGCGACAAGAGCAGAGCCGTTTCCGTCATCGCCGACTTAACGGAAAACGGGTCTCTCAGCAAGGCAATGGACAATGTCAACAACGTCCTAACTAAAGAACAGCTTATGTCGTCTGATTACACTTCCGAATCAGCCGGCGACTCGGAATTCATGGACGAGGCAATTCCCGACTTTGTGGAAGCGGCCATCATGGCGGTCTTTTTGACCTTCCTTACCCTGGCGGCCATCCTTGAATCCTTCACAAGCCCCATCTACATCCTAACGACCCTGCCTTTGGGATTGGTGGGCGTCATGTGGTCTTTGTTCATCACCGGGCACCAGATCTCCATCTTCGTATTGCTTGGCGTCGTTACGCTGATCGGCGTGGTCGTCAACGCGGCCGTGCTGTTCATAGACTGCGCTAACCAGACGGCGGCGGCGCAGGGCGTCAGCAAGCGCGAAGCCATGATCTTCGCGCTAAGGGACCAGTTCACGCCGGTCATGATGGTGACCTGCGCCAGCGCCATCGGCATGCTGCCCATGGCTTTGGCAAAGGGCATAGCCGGCGAACTGCGCGTCTCTATCGGCATTATTTCCGTGGGCGGCGTGACCTTCTCCGGCATCGTCATGATGGTGGTGCTGCCCCTAGTCTATCTCTTGTTCGCGTCGGATAAAAAGACAACCGCAAAATATTAAGGCAAGGCAATTTTATGAAGATCGCATTTCATGAGCTGAATTACCCCGAAGGCAAAGTAAAGTACAACGACGAACGCCTGCTGGCGCTCCAGGAAAAGTTCAAGCCGGACAAATACTCCCCCTTCTTCGCGGAGCTGCACAAAGATGAGTTCGTGCACGCGGACGCCATCATAATCCTTGAGGACGCCCTTTTGGACCTCCTCATCGAGGATATGGAGAAGATCGAGACGAGGCTGGAAAGGGCCGAGAGCGCCGAGGAGAAGGCGCTCCTGGAAAAATGCCGCGACATCCTAAACGAGGAGAAGCCGCTTTGCGACGCCGAGTTCACGGACGCCGAAAAGGAGATCCTGACGGTTTTGGCTTTCCTTTCGTACAAGCCGGTCGTCATCGTAAAGGAAGCCCCGGACGTCAACGACGCCATCAAGCTCTGCCTTGAGAAAGCGAAAGTGATGTTCTTCTACACCGCCGGCAAAAAGGAAGTGCACGCCTGGCCTGTGCCCTTAGGCTCCGACGCCGTCACCTGCGCCGGGAAGATCCACTCCGACCTGGCCCGTGGCTTCATAAAAGCCGACGTCGTTTCTTTCGAGGACTTCATGACGGTCTTCAATATGTCCGAGGCCCAAAAGAAAGGGCTGGTGAAACTGGTCGACAAAAATTATATAATTGAGGACGGAAGCATCATAGAGATACGCTTCAACGTCTGATATCCCCCACCCGCCACCCCAAAATATGCGACGATTCGCCCTATTGCTTTTGTTCGCCGCTTTTATAGCGAGCAGCGCCCAGGCCAAGCACGATTGGACCGTGCATCCTGAACAGACGCAGAGCAAGTTCGTCTCGAACCTTAAGGGCTGGGTAGTGGGGATGACCGTCGTGACGAACTTCAACACCATCCCGCCCTCCGGGATCTATTACCCCGGCATCAAGATCTTCACAAACCTCGTCAGCCGGGGCGCCAAGCTTGTCTGCTACAACATGTGGGAAGGCCCCGAAGTCGGAATGGACGCCGAACTGCCCTTCGACGTCAAAAAGAACGCCTGGTACTACAAGGACGAGGACGAGCCCGTCGTCAAATACATCCCGGACAAAAGGAAGTTCAGCTACTCCTTCCCCCAGAAAGAGTATTCGGAGCTGGACTACTGCCTCATTTATAACGACATCATCTATCCCGTCAACGTAAGTGCCATAACGAGCAAGCTGACCTACAAGTCCACCATAGCGGAGGATTTTTCCGAGGGCTACGACATCGTTGACGACGAGATGAACATGGGGCTCTACTCCATCCAGACCAACGGCTGGTTCATCGCCGATCCGGTAGATCTAATGACCGCCAACAATATCGTCTACAAAGGCGGGGAAACGCTGACCAACGGCTGCAAGGTGAAAGTGACCTTCAACGCCAAGAGCTGGGCCCTGAACTACAAGATCGCGGACCCGGCGGGACAGTGGGTCGTCCCGGGCAGCAACCGGGAGCTGGGCGTCAAGTGGCTGAAAATAGACGGCAAGGAAATAAAAGACGGCATGAGCGGCGAGAATTTCCTCTTCACCAACGACGTCCTGGTCCTGTACAACTGCCGCGGCAAAAAAATAGAGTTCAAGGGCGGCCTTGACATCATGTGTCCCTACGGCTCCACTAACATTTTCGACAGCTCGGAGCACTCCCTCTGGGGCAGCTAC
>JAFYHD010000014.1 GCA_017539325.1 bacterium
AAGATACCGCCGTATATCGGCGTATCATCCTTCGGTATTGCGCGGGTGTAACTCAATTGGCAGAGTCACAGCCTTCCAAGCTGTTGGTTGCCGGTTCGAGTCCGGTCGCCCGCTCCACCGAGGCAAAAAAAAGAGCCGCTTGTGCGGCTCTTTTTTTATGCCCTGACATTAGGGCTTTTTAATTCTCGCGGGTCATGGTGACGTCGTAGATGTCCAAAAAGCAGTTGGTGGCCTGGCCGTCGAGATAGAAGTGCAGAGCCATTTTCAGCGTATCGCTTTTTATGGTCTTGCTGGAGTGCTCGGCATGATAGACGAAGCTAAGGTCGGCGAAATCTTCGCTTATTGAGAATTCCTCGCTCCTGTCGGTCTTGGTCGGTTCGAGCGTGTCCCCTCTTATCTCGTCTTCCCAATCCTGCTCGAAACGGATGCGGCCTTTGCCGCCTCTTCCCCTGGCTTTGAAACTTATGCGGTAGTTCTTGCCGTCAAAGACCTTGAGGTGCGACTTTTTAATGCCGCCGGTGCCGCCGATGTAGCCGTCGGCGTAAGTAATGTGGACGAAATCGATAAGGGCTGTCTGGCCGGACATGCGGTCAACGATGACAGTCTCGCTCTTGACGTCGGCGACAGGGGCGGCGTTGCGGTCCCAGAGCTGCTCTTCATCCCAGCCTGACAAAGCTTTGTAGGGTTTGTATGTGTCCTTGCTTTTCAGCTGGGTGGTCGGGCCGAAGACCGGGCGGGCTTTGACGCCGATGTTGCGGGCAACGTAGAAATAGCCTTCCTTGTCGCTGAGCAGAATATCCAGCAGGCCGTCCCTGTCAATGTCGTAAAGATAGCAGCGCGCGCCTTCGCCGACCGGCGTGGAGGAGCCGTTGACGGTCAGTTCGCCGACAAAGTTGAGCAATCTCGGGTTTTCCGGGTCAGCCTGTTCGGGCGAGCAGTACATCAAAAGCTTGCCCTCGTAATCGGCTATAAGAATGTCCATCTTGCCGTCGCCGTTAAGATCGCCGTGGCAGGGATCCAGCATTTCTCTTCCGTAGCCGTAAGCCAGCCACTGCCTGTCGTCCTCGGGTTTGAAGCGCGGATTGGCTTTGCTTCCCCAGTTCTTGAAGAAATAGACGGCGTTGGCGGAGTAGGAAGCATCGCCCATGTAAAGGTCGAAGTTTCCGTCGTTGTCCCAGTCGTAGAAGCGGGGCGTCAGTCCGCGGCCGCGGTAAGGCTCCTTGCCGAAAACCAGCGTAGGCGCGGAAGATTTGAAATATCCGTTGCCGAGAGCCCTTATGACGTAGATCTCGCCGTTTTCGGAAGTATAGACGATGTCATTCTTGCCGTCGTCCTCGAAATCCTGGACGTCAACGTGCAGAAGCGACCACTTAGAGTACTGGTTGTGCAAAAACTTGCCATGTGAAAAGCGCGGAGGGAAAGTGCCGTTCTTGCTGGTCTGGTCGAAGTACCAGATGAAGCCGCCCTCGCCGCCGACCACCAGATCGGGCTTGCCGTCCTCGGTCACGTCCGCAAAGCAGATGGAGGGGCCGACTCTGTACCAGTAGCTGTAGGCGCCGTGCCTCAAGGTGTAGAGATCTCCGCCTTTGACCTTGAGGAAGCCTTCCTTGGTCACGCCGTCCCAAAGGTTCTCGCGTGTCTCTAACTTGTCCTTGCTGATGAATTTCTTGTCCAAAAGATGTTCTTTCGGCTTTTCCTCCTCTTCATCGGCATACAGAAACGAAACGGAAAGAGTAAGAGCCAGAAGAGAGGCGAACAACAGTTTCTTTTCTAAGTGAGTCATCTTCTTTTACTGCTTTTGGAATTTGATATCTCTGATGTCCAGGAAGGCGTTGGTCGCGCCCGGGTTCATTTTGAAGCTTACGGAAACGGACGGATGTTCGCGGCGGTTGCTCACGAATTCGGGAGTGTAAAGGAAGGAGCAGTCGGTCCATTCGTTGCCGGCGGAAAGGTCGAAGTCCTTCGTGAAGCTCTCGTCGTATTCGGTGTCGCCCTTCACGATCTTTTCGTAGATCTGCCTGATGTGCAGCACAGGC
The DNA here is from genome assembly GCA_017539325.1 of bacterium. GTDB lineage: Bacteria > Auribacterota > UBA3054 > UBA3054 > UBA3054 > UBA3054. Next base: position 2,037 of record JAFYHD010000014.1, read on the forward strand.
TTGACCGCGCGGCCCCTGACCTTGAAGGACAGGCGGTAGGCGGTCCCGTAATCCATGTTGTTGATGTTGTCGTCGTAGTATTTGGCAAAGTAGGAATCCGTGCCGGTGTATCCGTCCTCGTAATAGGCTCTCGCGAAACTGTACTTCTCGCCCGTCTCAACGTCCGTCTCGCTAAGGTATTTTATGTTGCAGCCCGTGTTGCCGCCGTAGCGCGCCGGGTTCCAATAAGTGTAGGAATCGTCCTCGTGATGGCCGTACCAGGTCTTTTTCATGGGGCCGAAATAGGGTTTCAGCCTGTCCTGGGCTTTCACGATCACAGGCTTCGAGAATTCGCAGCGTTCCATCGGGCCCACGAATTGGGAAGCGTAGATCTTTCCGTCCACTGAGCTGATGAGTAGGTCCATCTTCTTATTGCCGGTAAGATCCGCGAGATAGGGACGCGTTCCGATGCCGAAGAATTTGTCTGGCGTGTCGGCGAATTTCGCCTCGCCTTTGTATTCCAGCAAATACTGAGCATCGGCCTGGTCTTCCTTGAAGCCGACGTTGATGTAAAGGTGGAGACCGCCGTCGAGGGCGCCCGTAAGTATGTCGGGCTTGCCGTCGCCGTTGAAGTCGGCAATAGTGGGCGCCAGCTGTTCCCTGCCGTAGCCGTAAGCGAGCCACTGCGGCTTCTGGTTGCGGAAGTTGGGCGCGGAGCTCGTGCCCTTGTTGAAGAGGATGTAGATGGCGTTGGCCGAATATGAGCCTTCGCCGTAGATAAGGTCGTAGTTGCCGTCGCCGTTCCAGTCGTAGATCCTGGGCGAAAGCTGGCGGCCGGTGTACAATTCGCCGTTCTCGCCGTTGCCGTTCAGCTGGATCTGGGCGTTTTCCGAAACGTTGAAAAGTCCCTCGCCCTTGCCTTTCAGGAAGAAGATGCGGCCCTGGTCGGCGCCTATCACGATATCCTGGATGTTGTCGCCGTCCATGTCGTGAACGTCAACGCCCGTCACGGCGCAGCCTAAGAAAGAATGCAGGAAGCGGCCGGAGCCGAATTTCGGCGGCCAGGACTTGCCTTCCCTTTTGAAGATCCAGACGAAACCGCTCTCGGAGGCGGCCACGAGCTCCATCCTCCCGTCGTTGTCGACGTCGGCGTAGCATATGGGGTTGCCGAGCCGGCCCGGCCCCACGTTCCTGTCGTCTTTGAAATGATAGATCTCTATGGGCTTAAGCTGTATCTCGCCGTTTCCGTTAACGCCGTCCCAGAGGTTGTCGACCTTAACGTTGGGAGTGAAATCCGCGCTGGTCATGAGATTGGGGTTGGGCGGCGGAGGCGGAGCGGCGTTGCCCTTGGCGGGCTTTCCCGTTTCAGCCGCGAAAATTTGCGCGCTCAAAAAAAGCGCCGTGATAAGAAGTGTGCGTTTCATAAGATTAACCTTTTTTGTCGAGCTCCTTCACCTTTTTGTAGCTTTCGCATTTGTAGGCGAAGTAAGGGTTGCAGCAAAGATCCTCTATTTCTTCCTGGTAAACTTTCCACTTCGTGCTGTCGCTTATGGTGTTGCGGCGGGCGGGGCACTCAAGCACTATGTAGCGCCTGTTGTAGGGGTCCATCGCCTGGGCATAGATGAAAAGCTTCTCCTCGGCGTAAGGGCATTTCGTCCGGCTCTGCAGCTCGTGCATGACGTCTTCCATGGAAAGTTTTTCGTTCTTTTTCTCTTCCATAATTATTCCGCTTTCCTTATTGTTCTCGGTTCGCTTCCCGTCAGGTCTACGACCTCCGAGGCCACTCCCCTGACGCTTCCGCCGTCCACTGCGACGGCCACTCCCTCCCACAGGGCTTTGGTGTCGGATAGGTCCGTCGGCGGAGCTTCGCCGCTTATGTTGGCGCTCGTTCCGAAGACCGGTTCGCCCACTTTTTCCAACATCTCGCAGACATCCTTGCGGCTGGGATAACGGACGCCTACCTTTCCGCCGTCTTTCGGCAAAAGGAAAGTGTAGGATCCCGGCAGTTTTTCTTTCAAAGTTCTTCTGATCCCCTCGCTCTGTTCTCCCGCGACGGAGAAGAGCGTTTCAAAGGAGCCGACGTGGTACGCGCAGGGTTTACCCTGGTCTCTTCCCTTCAGGGCGTAAGCGTCAGCTTTCGCCTTTTCCGTGAAGAAAAGCCCATAGACCGTCTCGGTCGGGAATATGGCAAGGCGCCCGCTTCTCAAAGCGTCCGCGGCAGCGCAGATGGCTTCTTCCCTATTCTCCCTGAGGTCGATCACGCGCACTTTTATTCGCCTCTCTTTTCCTTCCAGAGCCTCGCGGCCAAAGCTTCGTCCTGCAGCGCCAGGATCTGGAGCGCAAGGTAGGCGGCGTTCTTGGCGCCGTGGCTTCCAACCGCCACCGTCGCCACCGGAACGCCTTTGGGCATCTGCACCGTTGACAGCAAAGCGTCCAATCCGCCCAGTCCTCCGCATTCCAAGGGAACGCCTATCACGGGCAGAATCGTGCGGGCCGCCACGGCACCCGCCAGATGGGCCGCCAATCCGGCGCCGGCTATAAGGACTTTAATGCCCCTCTCGTGCGCCTTGGAGGCGTATTCGGCGACTTTGTCCGGAGTACGGTGCGCGGACATGACCGAGACCTCGCAGCCAACGCCGTAGCTTTCCAAGATCTCTTTGGTGTTCTTCATGACCGCCTCGTCGGAAACGCTTCCGTAGACTATGCCAACTTTGATCTCCATAGATTTACTCCTGTATTAATTTTGCCACGAAAGGCAGATTGCGGTAGCGCTGTTCGTAGTCCAGACCGTAGCCGATGATGAAATCGTTGCCGGCGTTCATTCCGATGAACTTCGCCTTCACGTCCACCTTTCTCAGATCCTTTTTGTCCAGGAGCACGCAGGCCTCGACCCTTTCCGCCCCCAGCTCCTCGTAGATCTCGATGGCCTTTTTCAAGGTCCTGCCGGTCTCCAAGACGGTGTCGGCCAGAAGGACATATTTGCCTTTGCAGTCAAGCTGCGGCGCGAGGATGCATTTCACTTCGCCCGTGCTCTGAGTCCCAGAATAGGAGGCGCAGTCGATAAAATCGGTCTCCGCTTCCACTCCCAAATTCGAAAGCGCTCTCAAAAGATCGCTCGTGAAGTGCAGACAGCCTTTCAAAACGCCCGTGACTATGAGAGGCTTGTCCCCCACGTCGGCGGCGACTTCGAAAGCCAGTCTTTCGACGAGCTGCTTCACCTGCATTTCTGTGAGAATTATTTCGTACATATCAATACTCTTCCTCGAGCTTTTCCGCTTCCCGCTGCGCTCTTCTGGCCTCGCGCTCCGCTTCCCTTGCTTTGCGCCTCTCTTCCCTTTCGGCTTCGCGCTCAGCCTCTATGGCAGCCCTTCTGGCTTCCTTTTCTTTTTCCAGGATCGTCGCCTCCTTGGCGTACTTCGCGAGATAAGCGGATCTTGTGATCTTGGGCTTCTCTTCTTTCGGCACCTCGGGCGCCGGCTCCTCAGCTTCTTCCTTTGCCGGCTCTTCCCTTACAAGATTGTTGACTTCGACATTCACGGCGTCCAGGATCCCGTTGACGAAACGGCCGGATTCCTCCGTTCCGAAGATCTTGGCGATGGCTACCGCCTCGTTGATGGCGACCACCGCCGGGGCGCTGTGCTTGAAGCTGAACTCGCAGATGGCTATGCGCATGATCTGCCTGTCGACCATGGCGATCCTTTCCTTGTCCCAATTGTGCGTGTGCCGGAAAATCAGTTCGTCTATCTTTTCGGCGTTCCTGACAACGCTCGTGACCAAGGAGCGGGCGTAATCAGTCACAGACTGCGGAAAAGGACGGGAGAAGATGGTCTCTATCCTTCCAGCAGCCTCGAGATCGTCCGTCCTCTGCATATCGAGGGCATAAAGCATACAAAGAGCTAAAATACGCGACTTGCGTCTGGGAAGCATTTTTTCTCCTTAGAGCTGCTTGTAGATCCCAAGCATCTCGATGGCTGAAAGCGTGGCGTCCCATCCCTTGTTGCCGGACTTGGAGCCGGCTCTTTCCACGGCCTGCTCGATGGTGTCGCAGGTCAGGACGCCGAACGTCATCGGAACTTCCGTCTGCTGCATGGAAGCCTGCGCGATGCCTTTGGCGCTCTCGGCCGCCACGAACTCAAAGTGCGGTGTGGCGCCCCTGATAACGGCGCCCAGGCAGACGACCGCGTCGACCTTGCCGCTCTTTGCGAGCTTCATAGCCGTGGGAGGGATCTCCCAGGCGCCGGGAACGAAGACGACCGTCACGTCCTCTTCTTTCCCGCCGTGGCGGCGCCAGCAGTCAAGGGCGCCTTCCAAAAGCTTGCCGGTGATGATCTCGTTGAAACGGCTGACAACGACTCCGAGCCTTTTGCCTTCCGCGTTCAGCATGCCTTCTAGTTTTTTATACATACGACCTCCTTTAGAGAAGATGTCCCATCTTCTCCGATTTAGTTTCCAGATAATGCTGGTTGTATTTGTTCGGCTTGGTCTTCAGGGGAACTCTTTCCACTATCTCGAGTCCGTGCCCCTTGAGGCCGGCCAGTTTTTTCGGATTGTTAGTCATCAGCCTCATCTTCCTGACGCCGAGGTCGGCGAGCATCTGCGCGCCGTAGCCGTAGTCGCGAAGATCCGGAGGGAATCCCAGGTGAATGTTCGCTTCCACGGTGTCGTCGCCCTTGTCCTGCAGAGCGTAGGCTTTTATTTTGGAGGGCAGGCCGATGCCGCGCCCTTCCTGGCGCAGATAGATGATGACGCCGCGCCCTTCCTCGGCTATTTTCCGCATGGCCGCCTCAAGCTGCTCGCCGCAGTCGCAGCGGCTCGACCTCAGGGCGTCGCCCGTCAGACATTCGGAATGCACTCTGACAAGCACGGGATCGTCGCCTTTTATTTCACCCATCGTAAGCGCCAGGTGATGCTGGGAGTCTATCTTCGATTCGAAAAGATGGATCCTGAAATCGCCGAACTTGGTCGGGAGCGCGGCCTCCGCCGTTTCCTCGATCAAGCGCTCGGTCTGCCTGCGGTACTCTATTAGCTTGGCGACCGTAAAGATCTTCAGTCCGAGTTCTTTTGCCAAAACTTTCAAGGTATCGAGCCTCGCCATGGTTCCGTCGTCGTTTAGGATCTCGCACAGAACGCCGCAGGGATTCTTGCCGGCCATCCTCGCCAGGTCAACCGCCGTTTCTGTGTGTCCGCTGCGCTTCAACACTCCGCCGTTTTCCGCCCGAAGCGGGAAGATGTGCCCGGGGATCCCGAACTGCTCGCTGTTGGCGTTGGCGTCGCAGAACTGCCTTATGGTCTCGGCCCTATCGTAAGCCGAGATGCCGGTCGTGGCGTTTTTGAGCGCGTCAATTGAGACCGTGAAAGCCGTACCAAGCCTAGCAGTGTTGCGGGAGACCATCATGGGGATCCCGACTTTTTCCAGTTTCTCTTTGGAAGCCGGCAGGCAGACCAGGCCGCGCCCTCTCGTCACCATAAGGTTTATGGCTTCGGGCGTGACGCAGTCGGCCGCCATGATGAAGTCGCCTTCGTTCTCGCGGTCTTCGTCATCTGTCACTATAAGCATTCCGCCCTGGCGGATTATCTCGATAGCTTCCGGCGCTTCTACAAAAACATCGTTCGGCATTTTAGTTCTCGTCCTCGATGTCGATGTCCTTCATGCCCTTCATGGCTTCCTGGAGCTGCTTGGGGTCCATGGATTTCAGCTTGTCGACGACAGCGTTGTTGTCGATGCGCACTATGAACTTGCCGCCCTCCAGCCAGCAGTCTATGACGTTGAGGTAATCGAGGGGCGCCTGCCCCATGACTTTGAAGTAATAATACTGCCTCAAAAAAGGCACTCTTCTGAGGTCGAAGTTGACCTTGCCGTCCTTTTGGAGGATGCCCTCGATAATGGGCGGGATCTCGCGGGAGAATTCGTCCTTGTAGGGTTTCTTCTTCTCGTTGAAGCCCATGATCTGGCGCAAAAGAGTGGCCAGCGTCACGCAGACGCAGGCGTAGGTCGCCCAGTCCAGGGGCTCGTCGCCGCAGATAAAATTGAAAGCCTTCTTCTGCGGAGTCCAGATCATCTTCTCAAACTCCAGTTTGCGCTTGGTGCTTTCCTTGCCGTCGGAATAGGAAACTTTCACTTCCACGCCGTCCCTGCTAAGGTCTACGCTCGCCTTCTTGATGCCGTTCTTGCCGAAGAGGCATTCCTCTATGAAATCGTTGACGGTCCCCTCTTTCACGGGGGCCTTCATGTCGCGCATGTTCTCGATTGCCTTCTCCATGACGGATTCCGTCACTTTCCCTTTGATGCCAGAGAAAAAATCTCCGATACCCATGTAAAGTACTCCTTATTTTCGCTAAAAATTAAAGTAATAGTATTTTTCATTATACCATAATCGACCGTCTTGGGATAAGCGCCTCGGGAAGGGCGGAAAAACGCTCTCAAAGCACCCGTTTTGCCTTGAATTTATCCCAATTTTGTGGTAACATTCAGTAGATAGTTATGTCTTTAACTTATTAGGAGCAAAAATGTCTGGAAAGGATTATTCCTACGATTATTTCCGCAATTTCCCCAACACCGACGGCTTCTTCGGCCAGTACGGCGGCATAATCAACGTCGGTCCTCTGGAAGAGGAGATGAAGAAGATAGCCGCGGCCTACCGTCAGATCAGCCAGTCGGCCGACTTTATCAGGGAGCTTCGCGACATCAGGACGCACTTCCAGGGCCGCCCCACCCCCGTCTATTACTGCAAACGCCTTTCCGAGAAGCTTGGCGGCGCCAGGATCTATCTTAAAAGAGAGGACCTCAACCACACCGGCGCCCACAAACTGAACCACTGCATGGGCGAAGGCTTGCTTGCCAAGTACATGGGCAAGAAGAAACTGATCGCCGAGACCGGCGCCGGCCAGCACGGCGTCGCCATCGCCACCGCCGCCACCTACTTCGGCCTCGAGTGCGACGTGTACATGGGCGAGATCGATGTCGAGAAGCAGGCCCCCAACGTTACGAGGATGAAGATCCTGGGTGCCAACGTCATCGCCGTAAAGGAAGGCGGCAGGGCGCTGAAAGAAGCCATCGACGTCGCTTTCAAAGATTATATCAAGCAGTTCGACACCGCCATCTACTGCATCGGCTCGGTCTGCGGACCGCACCCCTTCCCGATGCTGGTCAGGGACTTCCAGTCCGTGGTCGGCCACGAAGCGAGGGAGCAGTTCCTCGAAATGACCGGCAACCTGCCTGACGTGGTGACGGCCTGCGTCGGCGGCGGCTCCAACGCCATGGGCATCTTCTCCGGTTTCCTCAACGATCCAAGCGTTGAATTGATCGGCGCCGAGCCCGGCGGCCGCTCCATGAAGATCGGCGATAACGCCGCGACGCTTACGATCGGCAAAGAAGGCCTTCTGCACGGCATGAACACGCTCGTCATCCAGGACGAAAATGGCGAGACCGCCCCTGTCCACTCCGTCGCCAGTGGCCTCGACTACCCCGGCATCGGCCCCGAGCACGTCTACCTGAAAGACCAGGGCCGCACCAAGTACGAGACTGTTTCCGACGAAGAATGCATCAACGCCTTCTTCACGCTCTCCAGAGTGGAAGGCATCATCCCGGCTCTTGAAAGCTCGCACGCCTTGGCGCTCGCCATGAGGGAAGCCAAGAAGCGTCCTTACGAGAGCATCCTTGTGAACTTAAGCGGCCGCGGCGACAAAGACATCGACTACGTCGCCGAACACTACGGTTTCGGCCCCAAAGAATAATTAACAAAAAGAGGCGAACTATGATCCGCAATTTTATCATCATCGCTTTGGCAGCCCTCGTTGTGGTAACCGGCTGCACCACCACTGAAAGACACGTAGGTTACGGAACGGCCATCGGCACAACTTTGGGCGCCGGCTTGGGCGCCGGCATCGGAGCCATCATCGGCAATCAGGTCGGACACCCGGGCGCCGGCGTGGCCATCGGATCAGGCATGGGCGCCGGTATCGGCGCTCTGGTCGGCGGCAGCACGGGCTACGCCACCGGTCAGGCCGAGGAAGCCAATGAGAAAGCCGACGCGGCCTTAGCCATCGCCCAGCAGACCCAGTATCAGCAGCAACAGCAGCAGTACACCACCGTGCCGGCCGCCACCATCGCGCCGACCGCCCAGCAGGCCAACAACGTCTACGCCTGCCCGCACTGCGGCAAACTGGTGACCATCAATGTCAAAGGCCAGAGAGTCCGCTGCCCCTACTGCAACAACGACATCATCGCCCAGTAAAAATGCGCGTTCTTTCCTCCGCCGCGCTTGAAGAGGCGGTCTACGAACTACTGAAAAGCGCCTGCGTAACGCTACCATTAGGCGTGCGTCAGGCGCTTTCTAACGCCCAAGCCCAAAAAGAAAACACAGAGCGCGCGAAAACCGTCCTGAATTTGATCTGTGAAAACGCGAAGTTGGCCGAAGCGGAAAAGCTTCCCGTCTGCCAGGACACCGGCTCCACCGTCATATTTCTGGAATGGGGCGCCCAGGTCTCCCTTGAAAATGGAACGATCCAGGAAGCCTGCGACAAAGGCGTGAGAAGAGCCGTCGAGGAAGCCTATCTCCGCCGCTCCATCGTCAGAGATCCCCTTGACAGAGTCAACACCAACGACAACACGCCCTCCCTTATCACGATCATTCCCGCAGAGGGCGAAAAAGTAAAAGTGACCGTTCTTCCCAAGGGCGCCGGCTGCGAGAACATGACGAAATTGAAAATGCTCCGCCCCGCCGACGGGAAAGAGGGCGTGAAAGAATTCATTCTGGAAGTGGTCAAAAGTTCCGGCGGCAACGCCTGTCCCCCGCTCATAGTCGGCGTCGGCATCGGCGGAGACGGCTCCAAGGCCCCTACGCTCTCCAAAAAGGCACTTTTAAGAGAAATTGGGCATAGGAACCCGGATCCCTTTTACGCGGCCTTTGAAGAGGAGCTGAAGGCCGAATTGAACGAGACCGGCCAAGGCCCCTTGGGCTTGGGCGGCTCCCCCACAGTTTTGGACCTTTTCATCGAATCTGCCCCCTGCCACATCGCGAGCCTCCCGGTGGCGGTCTCCCTAAACTGCCACGCCGCCCGCTGCGCCTCAAAAGAACTATAATTCACGCGAAATTAACCGCAAAAAAAAGACGCGCCGAATGGCGCGTCTTTTTTTGGCTTCGCTAAGATATCAGAACATGTTTATGACGAAGCGGAAGCCGTAGTCGCTGTAGGTGCTGCCGCTCATGGGGGCGCGGCGGTACGGTATGCGGCAGTCGCTGGCGTTGCTGGTGTAGCTCCCGGCTCTCCTGGTGCGGCCGTTGTTGCCGTTTCTCGAGCCGACGGGATCCACAGTCGTCGTATTCAGCTGCGCTTTAGAAAGGCCGTAGTTGTTGTTGAAATTGTCCAAGGTCCATTCCCAAACGTGGCCGTGCATATCGTAGAGGCCCATAAGGCTGGGCTTTTTCAAGCCCACTTCGTGCAGCGTTCCGCCGGCGTTGCCGGCGTACCAGCCAAGCTCGTCGAGATTATGGTCCTTTCTGTTGCTGTCGTAGAGGGAGCGGGGACTTCCGTCGTTCCAAACGCCGGATTCGAGAAAAGTCCCGTCACCCCTGCTGCGGCAGGCCATCTCCCACTGCGCCTCGGTGGGAAGGTCTATGTGGAGGACGTTGTCGAACCTTCCGCGGAAGTGGCCTATAACGCTGTCGTGGTCCACGATGTGATCGGTGTCCGAAGGCCAGGTGGCGCCCTTGTTGGCTCCCCTGAGAGCATCGTAGCCAATGCCGGTCTTGGGGATGCAGGAGAAGCTGTTGGTGTTGCCAAATATCCTGTCGTACTGAGCTACCGTCGTCGTGAATATGGAAATGTAAAAGATCTTGGTTTCTTGGACCGAATGAAGCGGCTCCGAAGTGTTGTAGACCATTCCCGGCCAGTCGTTGGTGGAGCCCATCAGGAAGGTCCCCGGCATGATCTTTCTGAACCACATCTGGCTTATCTTGCTTTCAGATCCCACCGCGATGGTGGTGTCGTTGGTGCTGTCGGCGTAGGAGTAAGTCCAATGGTCAAGGTCGAGGACCAGATATTCCGGGTCGTCAAACACTTCCTCCACCGCCAAAGCGATCCTCATATCGCTTATGCTGGTGTTTGGGAACTGATCGTAAGCGTCCCAGACCACTTTTTTGTGTCCGGCGCCGATGGCGATGCCGCCGGCTCCGTCGCCCTCCAGGTATCTCAGGCGGAAGGTCTCGCCTTCGCCGATCTTGCCGTAGAGGACTATGTTAAAAACCGGTTCTTCCTGCTCGCTTTGCAGAACGTAATCGATGTCGACTTTGCCGTTCCAGGGCCAGCGCTGATGGCAGGTCAGGCTTACGGCGGAATTGCCGAAGCAGAATGAAGAGAGGGCGAAGACCGCCAGAAGTATCATTTTTTGAATTTTCATTTTCACTCCATCATTAAAACCATGCGGAAACCGTAATCGGAATGCGTAGAACCAGCTCCGGCCGGATTTCTGCGGGCTGTGCGGCAGTCAGCCGGGGCGTTGCCGGCCGCTCCGCCGCGGCGGACCCTGAGGTAAGAGATCTGATGGCGCGGTCCGACAGGATCGGTGACGGGTTGAGTCCCGAGATCGTCCTGCATCCAGTCGAGGCACCACTCCCAGACGTTGCCGTGCATGTCGTAGAGGCCTAGGCTGGATGGTTCTTTCGTGCCGACGTCATGAATGCTGCTAACACTCCCCTTGAACCAGGCCAGGCGGTAAAGGTTGGTGTCATGGTTGTTGTCGTTGACTTTGGCGTAGGGGCTTCCGTCGTTCCAGGTAAGATCGCCGTAGAAGGTCCCGTCGCCTTTGCTGCGGCAGGCCATTTCCCACTGCGCGTCGGTGGGCAGGTCGAAGATGACGTCATGGCCGACCTTGGAGCGCAATTTCCCGAAGAAGCTGTTGGCGTCCACGCTGTAGCCGCGCGCGGGCCAGTTCGTGCCGACGTTGCTGCCCCTCAGGTCAGTGTAATCAAGACCGGTCATAGGCTTCATGGAATTCCACTGATCCTCGTTGTTGATCTTTTTATACTGCGCTTCGGTGGTCTCGTAGATTGCGATGTAGAAGGGTTTGGTGATGGTGACTTGATGTACGGACTCGTTGTTGACGTTGGCGTGGAAATAAGCGCGGTCCTCAGCCGAAGCGCCCATTGTGAAGGTGCCCGGCTCCACTCTCCTGAACCAGACCTGCGTCCGCTTGGTCGCCGTATCGCTTGCCGAGGGGACTCTGAAGCTTCCTCTCAGATCATAAGTGGTCAGGTCGAGGTACAGATACGGTGGGGGTACGGTCGTCTCCCTCGCCACTATAGCCACTTTGACGTTGCTTACGTCGACGGTCGTGCCAAGGTCTTGGGCAGCGTCCCAGGTCACCCTGTGCGTCCCCTCGGCCCTCACCGTATGGTCCTCGACGTCGCCGGAAAGCGACCTAAGCGGGAAAGACGGTCCCTCACCGATCTTCCCGTAGAAGCCCAGCTTGAAGACCGGAAGATCGTACTGCTCGTCGTTGTTAAGAGTGTAGTCGATGTCCACCTTGCCGTTCCAGGGCCAGCGCTGGGTGCAGATGATGTTGGAAACCACGCTGCCTTGGGCAACGGAGACGATCACAAGCGAAAAGCAAAGTATCGCCGCTATGTTTTTCGTTTTCGTCATATGTTTTTCCTTGATGTAATATCGTGTTAAGGTTTAAGCCTTAAGGCGAAAAGAGCCGCCAAAGCGAGAAGCGCGCATTGCGTGATCGGCTCCGGCAGGATCTTGATGACGGGCTGCGCGCATATCGCCGCGTAGGTCTCAGTTCCGGCCGCGTTTTGGATCTCGTAGGCCAGCGTGTAGGTGACATCGGCCGGCACTTCCGCGCTCAGATAATCCCAATTGAAGGTCCCCTGCCCGTCCACGGAGCTTTGTAAAAGATCATAGGACGTGGGGAGAGCCTCGTGGGAGATCGTCCGGACTTTGATCACTCTGTCGTTGCCTTCGGCCCAGTGGGAGTCATAGACGATATCGTCGGTGGTCAGAAGCGTCAGCCTGTATCCGGGAGCGGTCCCCAGGGTGTCGAGCGAAAAATCGTCCGACCAGCCCGCCTCGTCCTCCAAGGAGGAGATAAAGTGGACCCTGACGGAATCCTCTTCTATGACCTGCCCTTCGCTGGACGTGGTGTGCGTTAGGATGAAGTCCTCGTTCAGATCGACGTTAAAGACAAAATAATCCCAGGCGTTGCTGACCGTTTTGTCGTCGTCGGTCAGTTCGGCGACCGTGTAAGTTTCGCCGCTCGTCACGCCCGTCGCCGTGACCACCGTTTCCCTTTCGGTATCGTGGGCCCAGGCGGTGCTCATGATAATAGGATCCTCGGCTTTCAGGTTGACGATCGAAGACTCGCGGGTGTCGAAGGAGAACGAGTCCGACCAGAGCGTCTCGTAATCGGCGCAGACCGGAAGCGCGTTAGCGAGCGCAAAAAGGAGCGCGATAACAAACGTTTTTCTAATCATAGACCTCCTCAATATTCGGTTACCTGCCCGGCCTTCGCCATGGAGCGCGCTTCCACGCTCTGTATCTCGGCGAAGCCCTGGGAGCTCACGGGGTTCAAGCCCTTGCTGGCTTCCATGGAAGCGTCCGCCTCGAAGTAGAGGCTGGCCTTGACGCCGGTCAGGGACTGGAAGAAGATGTTGCCTTTGTAAAGGCCGACTTTGACTTTGCCGGTGGCTTTGGCGGCGAAGGTGTCAACGGCTGCAAAAGCCGCCTTCGTGGCCAGGTCATAGTAGCGGCCGTCGTAGATCTGCACCGCGATGAAGCGGGAAAGACGATCGAACATGGTGGTGGCGCGCTTGTCAAGGATGGCGTGGTAGACGTAGCGCAGGGATCTTCCCAAGAGCTCCATGCCCGGGGCTTCGTAGACGCCGCGGCTCTTGGTGCCGATGATGCGGTTCTCAAGCGCGTGGCTCATG
>JAFYHD010000094.1 GCA_017539325.1 bacterium
CTACCGTGTGAAGGTAGCGCTCTAACCAACTGAGCTAAACGTCCACTTAAGGTAAGGAAAATAATACTAAAAACGGCTTTTGATTGCAAGGGAGAAAAGGGCGAAATGTTGACAGCGTTCCAGAATATCAATATAATTCAAAGAACTAAAAAAATAAAGGAGCAACCATGTCCATACATCCCACCGCCGTCGTGGCTCCCGGAGCCCAGATCGACGAGACCACCGAAATAGGACCTTACTGCGTAATAGGCGAGCACGTCAAGATCGGCCCGAACAACAAGCTCGTGGCTTACGTTTACGTCGACGGCTACGTGGAAATAGGCGCCGGGAATAAAATATATCCCAACTGCAGCATCGGCACGCCCCCGCAGGACGTGGGCTGGACGGAAGATATGGTGACTTATGTCAAGATCGGCGATGATAACATCATCCGCGAGAATGTGACGATCCACTGCGGGACCATAGGCTCCGAGGAGAACGCCACCACGACGGTAGGCAGCCACAATTACCTCATGGCCAACACTCATATAGCCCACGACTGCACCGTGGGCGACCATGTCATCATGGTCTCCTTCTCCGGCTGCCCCGGGCACACCCGTCTTTTTGACAACTGCATCATAAGCGGACTCTCCGGCATGCACCAGTTCTGCCGCATCGGGCGCTACGCCATGATTTCCGGCAGCAGCGTCATCAACAAGGATCTCCCCCCCTTCATGATCGCCGACGGCCGCAACGGCTCGGTTAGAGCCATCAACGTGGTGGGCATGCGTCGCGCCGGCTTCAGCGCCGAAACTATCCGCGCCATGCACGAAGTGCACAAGATCTTCTACGCCGAGGGCCACACCATGTCCGTGGCCATAGAGGAGATAAAAAAGAGAGTCCCCCAAACTCCGGAAGTTTTGGAATTCCTGGAGTTCGTGGAGACTCCCAGTAAGCGCGGGATCTTGTTCGGCCAGTTAGGCCGCCGCGATTAATTGTTGTTATTCCGAGAAGACCGGGGTGGAGAGGTATCTCTCGCCGGTATCCGGAAGCAGAACGACGATCGTCTTGCCTTCGTTTTCGGGCCTGGGGGCGACCTTGGTGGCGGCGAAAGCCGCGGCGCCGGAGGAGATGCCCACCAAGAGACCTTCTATTCTGGCCAGCGTTTTGCTTGTGGCGAAGGCTTCCTCGTTTTCCACCGTGATGATCTCGTCGTAGATCTCGGTGTTCAGGGTGTCCGGAACGAAGCCGGCGCCGATGCCCTGGATCTTGTGGGGGCCGGGAGTGCCCTTGGAGAGGACCGGGGAGGAGGCGGGCTCCACCGCGACGACTTTGACGTTCGGGTTCTTGGACTTCAGGTATTCGCCGACGCCGGAAACCGTGCCGCCGGTGCCGACGCCCGCCACGAAGATGTCGACTTTTCCGTCGGTGTCGTTCCAGATCTCGGGGCCCGTGGTCAGACGGTGGGCGGCGGGGTTCAGAGGATTAGTGAACTGGCCGGGGATGAAGCTGTTCGGGATCTCTACTGCCAGTTCGTTGGCTTTCTTGATGGCGCCCTTCATGCCTTCGGCTCCCGGAGTCAGGACCAATTCGGCGCCGAAAGCCTTGAGGAGGTTGCGCCTTTCCACGCTCATGGTGTCAGGCATGGTTATTATGATGCGGTACCCTTTGGCCGCCGCGACGGCCGCCAGGCCGATGCCGGTGTTGCCGGAAGTCGGCTCGATGATGACGGAGCCGGGGACGAGCTGCCCCCTCTTCTCGGACTCGCTGATGATGTAACTCGCGATGCGGTCCTTTACGGAGCCGATGGGGTTGAAGTACTCCACTTTCGCGATAAGGCGGGCCTTGTAGCCCTTCTCGCTCTTGTAGCGGTTCAGTTCCACCAGCGGGGTGTTGCCGACAAGGTCGAGTATGCTTTGGTTGATCTTGGACATGGTTTTTCTCCTGTATTTTTAAATGTTGATAGCGTTGGTTATGTTGGCGTAGTTTAAGTTGGGTACGAAGATCTCGTTGTGCGCGTGTCCGCGGAAGACCTTTTTCCCGTTGTGGAAGGCGAAGAGCTGGGAAAGGGGGAAGTCTTCCCAAGTTCCGTCGTCCAAAGGCGTCGTGGCGAAGACGAAGCTGTTGTCCTCGTGCTTGTAACACAATGAATTGTTCATGTTTTTGTGAACGTAGAGCAGTTCCCCGTCGAAGATGAGAAGGTTCAGCTTGTTGCGGTGGGAGAGTTTTCTCACCGCCTCGTCCACTATGTCGAAGCGCTTCCTGGCGCTGAGGGTTTTCCTGCTTTGCGCCTTGTTAACTTCGTCGATGATGAAGAGCAGTATTCTTTCGGAGTCCGTCTCGCCCTCCTGGAGGCCGAGGAACTTCGTCAGGTATTTGCCGGAATAGACGGTGCCGTTGTGGGCCACGGTCCATTCGCGCCCCGTGGAGTCTTTGCCGCGGAAGGGATGGCAGTTCTCGGCTTTGATGGAGCCTATGGTGGCGAATCTTATGTGGGCCACAAGGTTGTTCTGCGGGGCGAGATGGTCGAGCGTGTCCCTGAGAGTTTCGCTTTTATAGGCCGCGATTGGCTCTTTTATGAGGTCGAACATTTCCCCGCCGCTTTTCAAAAGCCCCCAGCCGTGGGGAAACTTTTGGCTATGGCTTAGGAAAGCCTCGAGGTAAGGCCTGACGTTCAAGGGTTCGTGGGAGGAGATTCCAAGCAGTTCGCACATGTTATTTTCCTCCCAGTTTTCTTATGTTGTCCAAAGAGGAGCCGACGGCTTCCCTCACTTTTTCGCAGAGCCGTTTGCCGGCCAGTTTTTCCTTTTCATAAGCGATGACTTTTTTAATTTCCTCCTTTTCCGGGAAAGCGGAGTAATAACGCTCCATTTTAGCGAGGATATCGAGCGCGGCCTCGATTATCGGCTTTTTTCCGATCCTGACGTTTTTGAGGTCGTAGAGGGCGGCGTTCTGGTGGTTCTTGACGGCTTCCTGCTGCAGCGCCTTGGTGAAGCGGAAATCTTTTTCAGAGATAAGATAAATAGCGAGAAGATGGGCGAAATCCAGATCCTTTTCCGCGATGCCCAGTTTTTCCAAGGGATCAAGGTCGAACATCCTTAGTTCGATGTGGTCGATGCCGGTCTTTTCGAGATTTTCCAGGGAGTTCTCGCCCCTGGGCTTGATCCTGACGGGAAGGTACAGCTCGTGGGCGGAGTAGAGCGCGCCGCTTCTGACGTAAGCCTGGGCGCTCTTGACGTAGTTTTTTACGGACGAGTAATCCAAGACCGGCACGAAGGTGTTCCAGTAGCCCTTGCTTCCGCTTCTCGGGGAGGCGTAAGCGTTGAGCGCGAGGCCTTGCTTTCCGCTTTTGTCGAAGGAGCGGTCGTAAACGGGGCTGGCGGCCGTCAGAAGGACAAGAAGCCAGCTGTGCTTTGAAAGCTGCCTGAAGAGCCTGAGGTAAAGTTCGTCTTTGGATTCGCTTTGCGAATCAAGAAATTCTTCCCTGAAAGAGAAATTGAAGTGGATGCCGGAATAGAGCATCAGCCTTTTGCCATAGCGTTTTTCCAAAAAGGACCTGTACTCGTATTCGTAGGAAAACTTGCCTTTGTATTTGGCTATTGGTATTTCATCCTCGCTCTCAAAGAAGGGCGGGTTGGAATAAAGCCACAAGCTCTCGCCCGTTTCGGCGAGCCTTTTTCTGGCGTAGGCGTCCAGCTTCCCCAGGGCTTTCAGGGCGTCCTTTACGGAATCGCAGACCGGCGTGATTATTTCCAGCTGGTTCTCGCAGAAATCCCTGGAAAGGCGCTTCGATCTGAAAGGATGCGGCGACCTGGCAAGGCGGCCGTTGCCGTCGACGCGCAGAGTCTCCCTCTCGAGACCGAAAAAGCCTTTCAATATGTCGCTTTTTATCTTCATTATATCGTTCATCTATTATAGCACCGAGTAACGTTCGACATAGTCTTCCAGCCGCCAGCCCTGGGAAATGCCCTCCAGCATGTCTTTGGCGGGGTTGGAAAGGCGCTCCGCCCGGCAAAAGAGAGGGGAAAGGAAGACCTCTTCCCCGAATCCCCTCTTCCTAAGGCCGTCTTCCGCCAGGGAAAGGATCTTTATGAGCTGGCCCCTTAATTTTTGCCTGTCGACAAAATCTGGCAGGACCTTTTTTGAAAAAAGATGCTGCAGCCTGTCGGCGTTTTGGGAGCGGCCGTAGACGACGCGGTCTTTTTCCAGCAGCTCTTTGAGTTCGGGCAGCTTTTCCAAAAGGCCGGTGTGGAAGGCGGCGATGGTCATGCTGTCCTTTATGGGCTGGCAGCAGGCGCTCCTGTATTCCACTGTGCCGCGGAAAGTCAGATCCTCTAGTTTGAAAGTCCTCAAATATTTGATGTCCTCGAGCCTCGGTTCAAGGGCTTTCGCGCGGTAGCGCTGTCCGTCGTAATATTTTCCTATGACTTTGTCCCTTTTGAAATATTCCCTGATTGGCACAGGGGAAAAGTCGAAGTATTTGCCGTCCCGCTCCGCGCAGTAGATGCTGGTCTCCCCGATGTAGGAAACAAGCTCGTCCACGCTTTTCAAAGGCTCGTTGAAAAGCCCGACGTTCTTTTTGTTGTAGCCGTGCATGCTCTCTTCCCAGAAAATGTTTCTGGAGCAGAGCAGATCGGGGTACTCCTTCGAAGGGGAGTTGGCGAACAAAAGGACTTTGTAAGGCTCAAGACGCCCGAAAACGTTAAGGACGTCGACAAGGGAATCATATTCCACGTCCAGCTGAACCTGCGAGGCGCTCGTGAAAGTGCCGAAGTCCGGGCGGGCGTGAAAGCGCCTCCCTTTTTCCCCAAGGTGCTCTTTGTAGGACCTTAAGTAATGCAGGAGCATTCTGTAGCGCTCGCTGGGTATGGGATAGTTGTGGTTGATGTCGCAGTGAGGATTGATGCCCATGCCTGTCACGGCATACCCGCGCCGGCGCAGGTATTTGTCAACGTAGGCGTAATATTTGTCGAAGCTTTCCTTTATCTCGAAGATCGTCCGGCGCCTGCCCATTGAGAACTCAAGGTTGGAATAGCTGCAGTCGAAAGAAAGCGAATCGCCGCTTTTCTCTTCGATCAGATTGAAGGGATTTCCCTCGCTGTCCCTGGAGGCGACCTTGAAGGAGAAGCGCTTGCGGAAAGCTTCGGCCATTTTGTGCGTCAAATCTTCCTCCACCGGCTTTTTGGCCAGATTTATGATCGGCATCTCTATCTCGATGCCGATGTATTCCCCGCGTTTTTTTCGCGTGGGGGCGATATATTTTTTGTAAATGGCTTCGTCGATGGCTGGCTGTTTCATGGCGTTCCTCCCTGGAGCCGCCGGTTTCCCGGCCGGTCCTCCATTTTTAAGAGGACATTATTATACACATATTCACATACTATGTCAATATGTAAATAAAGGCAGGCGGGCAGAGGGCTGGCACATTTGCCTACTATTTTGATATACTTTCTGGAAAAGGAGCGGAATATGATATCGACAAAAGGAAGATACGCCATACGCTTGATGGTCGATCTGGCGCGCCAGGAAAAAGAGCGTTTCACGCCGCTTTGCGAAGTGGCAGACCGTCAGTGCATCTCGAAACTGTACCTTGAGATCATCCTGAAGAAGCTGGTGTCGGCCAAATATCTTGTCGGCAAGAGCGGCAAATGCGGCGGCTACAAGCTGACGAAAGATCCGAAAAAGATAACCGTCCTGGAGATATTGGAGCTGATGGAAGGGACAGTGGCGCCTGTGGCCTGCCTTGCGAAAGGAGCCGCGCCCTGCGCCTTCCGGAAAAAATGCTCCACCATCGCCATGTGGACGGAATACGACAAAATGACCAAAGAGTTTTTCGGCAAAAGAACGATCGCCGATCTTACATGATCTTTTTGTAGACTTCCATGGTGCCGCTTACCATGGATCCTATGCTGTAATCCGAGACGTCGCTTTTAAGAGCGCCCTCTTTCAGCTTCGCGAGCAGGGCGGGATCGTTCGCCAGACGTTCCAGGAGCGTTTTTAAGGCTTGTTCGTCGCCAATCGGGAAGAGGAAGCCGTTCACTCCGTCGATCACCGCTTCCGCGGCTCCTCCGGCCCTGGAAGAGACAACGGGGATGCCTTCCGCCAGCGCCTGTATCAGAACCCGGGCCAGACCTTCCCTAAAGGAAGCGTGCACAAGCGCGTCGCCGGCCGCGAGCAGTTCCGGGATCTCGCCCGGCGCGGCCTGGCCGTAAAAGATGACTTTTCCTTTGCGTTCCTTTTCCGCTGCGTCTTGCAGTTCTTCCTGCAAGGGTCCGCCGCCTATTAGGAGAAGCTTGGCGTTTTTGGGGAGCGCTCTGATTATTTCCGGCGCGCCTTTCCGGGGGAAAAGCCTGGTAACGGCTACGAAAAGCAGTTCCTTGGGGGCGACGCCCAGTTTTCGCCGGCTCTCGGAGCGCAGACCTTTGGCGTTTTGGAAAGCTGCGAGGTCGCTGCCGGACCGCACGGTGTGGTAGAGTTCCTTTCTTCCGATGCCGGCCTGGAGCGCCTGGTCAGCCATGGCGTCGCAGACCGTTATGATCGCGTCGGAAACGCGGGCGGCCTTTTTTTCAGCGGCGATAAAGATCTTGTTTTTGAGCGCGCTTTGAAATTCGTCGAAAGCCAGGCCGTGGATGGTGTGGACTATTTTGGCTTTCGTTTTCGCCTCGGCGGCTGCCAGCCTTCCTATGATCCCGGCTTTGGAAGAGTGGGTGTGGATTATGTCGAAGGAATTTTCGCGGAAATATTTTTTCAGGTCATAATAAGCCTTGATGTCCCAATAGGGCGAAAGGGCGCGCCTAAGGCCGGGAAGCGTTTCCTCTTTGAGGCCGGAAAGGTCGGCTAAAAAGCGGCTCTCCCCGTTCAGTTCGGGGCCGTGCAAAAGCGTCACCTCGTGGCCGAGCTTGGCCTGGCCTAAGGCGGTGTAGACCGTGTTCTCCTGGGCGCCGCCCTGGATAAGGCGCGTTATGACGTGGCAGATCTTCATTCTTCGCTTTTCTTTTCGCGGTAAGGGAAGTATTCCGCTCTGAGGTCCTTGGGGATCTCCGCTTCCAATCTTATGGCGTCCTCGTCGTAACTGAGGTTCCTGACCGTGGAGCGGGCGTAGAGCTTGGCGACCAGATCTCCCCGGTCGGGAGGAAGAATAAGTTTGGCCCAGGGGCGCGGGGCTTTCCGCTTTTCGACGATCTCGTCCATAAGCGCTTTGAAGCCGTCCTTTTCCTTGGCGGAAATGAAGAGCGCCTCAGGGAATCTGGCTTTCAGCTCGTGGTAGCGGGCGAAGGAGAGCATGTCCTTCTTGTTCAGGACCAGAATGCGCGGATTGTTCTGGGCGCCGATCTCGGTCAGAACGTTGTTGACCGCCTCTATCTGCTCCTCGGTGTCGGGGGCGGAGGCGTCCGCCACGTGGACGATGACGTCCGCCTTCTCGGCTTCCTCAAGCGTCGCTTTGAAAGCTTCCACCAGAGTGTGCGGCAGATGGCGGATGAAGCCCACGGTGTCGATGAAGATGAAGCGCTCGTTGTTGGGGGCGAGATAAACGCGGGAGGTCGGGTCAAGGGTGGCGAAGAGCTTGTTTTCCACCAGCACGTCCGCTCCGGTCAGGGCGTTCATGAGCGTCGATTTCCCGGCGTTGGTGTAGCCGACCAAGGCCACCGCGGTCTCGCGGCTCTTTTGGCGGGCCTTGCGCTGGAGCGTGCGGTCTTTCCTGACGGCCTCAAGCTCTTCTCTAAGATGCTGCAGCCTTTTGTGGGCTTTTCTTTTGTCGAGCTCCAGCTGCGTTTCGCCGGGGCCCTTTGTGCCGGCGCCGGCGTACTGGCGGGAAAGGTGCGACCACATGCCGGTCAGCCTCGGAAGGAGGTAAGCGAGCTGGGCGCACTCCACCTGGAGTTTGCCTTCCCTTGTTCTGGCCCTTTGCGCGAAGATCTCGAGGATAAGGCCGGTGCGGTCCATGATCTTGGCCTGCAGCTCGTCCTCCAGGTTCTTGTGCTGGGCGTTCGTAAGCTCCGTGTCGAAGATGAAAAGATGCAATTCGGGATGCTCCGCGCCCAGTTCCTTTATTTCCTTGACCTTGCCGGAACCGACGTAGGTGGCCGGGTTGATGTCCCTGAGCTTGACTTCCAAGGTCCTTACGACTTCGAGTCCGGCCGTGTCGGCCAGGGCCTTCAGCTCCTCGAAGCTGACGTCCAATCCTTCCTGGTCATTTGGAAAGCCGATGAGGAAGGCTTGCTCTTTCGGGATCTCCGTGGAGTAGGTCTTCTGCTTCATTACTTCTTGAAGAGGCCTTTCAAAAGATTCTTTCCTTCCTTTATGAGCTGGTCGGCCTTTTGGGAAGCGTCGGAATTTTTGTCGCCTCCCTGAATGACGCCGCCAAGTTTCTCGATGCCTTTCTGCACGTTTTCTTTTACCTTGTCGGTCGGGACCACGTCGAGGAACATCTCCCAGTGGGCGCCCAAGGTCTTGGTCAGGGATTTGAAGACGTTTTCGGGGCCCAGTATCTGCGGGTTCTCAAGCGTTCCGGTCACGACGATGGGCGGCAGAGGATAAGTCTTGCCGGGGTCGTCGTTGTCTTTCAAGACGGACTTGGGCGCCATGGAGAGCACGATCTCTTTGACGGCCTGGGCGGTAAGAGTCAGGCTGATGGCCATGTCGATGTTCTTGTCCATGTCGATGGTGCCCTCGGTCCTGACGCCCACCACTGTGCTTGTGACTTCGCTCTCGTCGATGGCGAGGACGCCGTTGGTAAGCGAGGCGCTCATGTCGAAATCGCGGAACGGAAGGTCGCTCAGGCGGCTGTAGTGCAGAACGTTCGCAAGGGCGTTCAGGATCTTGATGTTCTTGAGCTCGCCGTCCCGGACGTCCATCTTGAACTGCGCGGTCAGATCTTTTTTTATGGCCTCGCTGTCCGTGCCGCGGCCCTGGGCCTGGAGGTTCAAGCCGGCCGTGCCGGAGATGTAGGTGTCGCCTTTCGGCATGGCGGCCTTGGAGACGGCCATGCAGGAGATGTTGGTGCCAAGGAGCGACATGGTGTAGGCGTAGCCGGGGATCTTCAGGTCGCAGACGCTCTTCAGGTCAAGCGTGCCTTCCGCGAAGCCAAGGTTCGGGCCCTTAAGCGTGGCCACGCCGTTCATCAGCTCAACGAAAAGCTTGCAGGGAGAGAGCACGTAGTTGCCGTAGCAAAGCTCCTTGAAGTCGAGAGTGGCCTCAGCCTGCCATTTTTCTATGCCCTTGGCCGGTTCGGCCTGGCCGCCCTTCTTCGGTTCTTCCGCTTTTTTCTGGGCGTCTTTTTCCGCGCTTCCCTCGGGGGAGGCGGTCAGAGCCTGGATGTCGAAATGGTTGGAAGAGACGTACAGTTTCTGTTTGCCGGCCGTCGGCTCGATATAGAATTCGCCGTTAAGATCGAGACTCTGTTTCTGATTGGAGCCTTTCTGCACGGAGAGCGAGGTCGGGTTCAGCGTGATCTTCGGAAGCGTGGCGCTGGCGGCGCCGGCACACTGCAGGAAGAGCTGGTCTTTAACGTTCTCGGGATCCCAGGCGAGCGAGGAGAGCGAGCCGATGTCCCAGCGCAGCGAGTAATTCTTCTGGCTTATGGAGCCTTCGCCTTTCATGCCGGCGGAAACGACGTTCTTGTTGTTCAGGGTAGCCGAGAAGCGCTTCATGGTGAAGGCGAAGCGGTCGTTGTCGGAGAAAGAACCTTCCACGAGCGCCTCGCCGTTCAGCTTGCGGTAGCGCTTTTCCTTCATGGTAAGATCGGCGTCGTTAAGGGAGAGCTGCCAAACGCCCGTCAAATCTTTCTTGGCGGGATCGAAAAAGGTCTTGCCGGCCAGAGAGAGCGTGCCCTTGTTGATCTTGAGACCCTGTTCCTTGACAAAGGGCTCGAGCCACTGAAGCTCGGCGTCCCTGAGCTCGTAGGCAACGTTGGCCGAGCAGAGTTCGCCTCTCGAGAGCTTGTCGAATTCCAGAGAGAGCGGGGAGAGCGTCTTGACGAGCAGCATGACGCTGCCGTCTGGGCGGCGGGCGGAAAGGTCGAATCTGTCGAAGGAGATCTTCTTCTTGGCGGCCTCGTAGCGCGTGGTGGAGACTAGCTCGCAGTCCACGGCCGGAAGCTGCGGGTGGGCGGTGTAAGAGACTTTCCTCAGGAAAAGGTGGTTCGTGCCGGAAAGCGTGCTGGCGGAATTGTCCCACTTGGCGCTGGAAGTGAGCGCGGTCTCCAATTGCCCCAGAGCCAGCGGCACGCGGTCGCCGAAAAGTTTTTCCCAGAGCCCGGAAGGCATGACCTGCAAAGCGGCGGCCGCCTCGGCGCTGCCGGAATTGACGTCGTAGCGTCCCTTGGTGGTAAGGCCGGCCACGTCTTTTTTGCCCTGCTTCAGGGCTATGGAGAGATTCTTGATAAGGAGAGCCTGGCCGACGTTCTCGCACTCCGCCTGGAGGTTCCCCAGGACGTACCAGTTCGCGAGGTCGATCTCGCCGGCTCTGCCGGTCAGATTCGTTATGAGCAGCGAACCTTTGGCGCCGGTGGGGATAAGGGAATCGGAGAAATTGAAGGCGGCGTCCAGAGAGAAAGGCATCCTTTCTATCGTGACGTCCTCGCCCTTGACGTAGCGGGCGTTGCCGGTGATCTTCAGATCGGCTTCTTTTTTCGGAGCGAATTCCAAAAGTTCCAGGTTGAGGCTGCCCCAGAGTTTTTCCTCGGCGGTCGTGATGGAGAAAGAGGCGCCGGGAATGTGGAGCGCGCCGAGATCGACGGGCAGCTTCAGCTCCTCGATCTTTTTCTTGAGGTCGAAATCTTCCTTTTGCTTTTTCTCATCCTCGGGCCCTTTCTCTCTTTTTTCGAAGAAGGTCGGGAAGATCGCCAGCCTGGGGCCGACTATGGATAGCGATTTGATCCTCTTCTGATCGGCGCCCAGCGAGGCCAGCTCGTAGCCGGTCTTGAAGCTCTGGATGAAGAGCGTCATGTTCGTTTCGCCGGCGGGGTTTTTCCAAACGAAATTCAAATTGTTGAAAGACGTTTCGCCGAAACCGAGGTCGATGTCGTCCAGGGTGAAGGTGTATTCCTCAGTCTGCAGGGCCGGAATGAGGACCTTCGTGATGAAAGGAGACGAGGTGGCGACGAAAAGAGCAACGACCACAAGCGCTATCAGGATGAGCGCGATGATAAGGAGGCGTTTGATTATTTTCATGGCTCTAGGATTATGACGGCCGGCAGGCCCTTGGGTTGAAGGAGATCCAAACGTATTTTAAGCAGTCTGTTTTCCGCGTCAGCGTCCACGCGGTAGTTAAGGAAGACGAAGTCGCTGGTCAGGATGTTCCTGATCTCGGGATCGCGGAAAGTTTTCCGCTCCATTTTTTTGCAGGAGGCGCACCAGCTGGCGGAACAGTCGACGACAAGCGGTTTCTTTTCCGCGCGGCTCTTTTCAAAAGCGGCGCTGATGCTGTCGTTGTAATAATAGCCTGGTACTTTCTCCGTTTCGGAATACGAGTAGTTCTCAGCGCGGAAGAGCCGCGGGACCGCGAGGGCGTAGTAAATGCCGAGCCCGATGAGCACGACGGCCATGACTCTTTTCACCCAGACCATCCAGCCGCCCGGCTTCGGGAGGAAGGAGAGCCCGGCGCCAAGGAAAGGCCAGGGCGAAGCCAGGCCAAGTCCCAGCACGAAAGGCAGCAGCAAGCCCAGGTAATTGCCCTTATTGTAGAGCTCCGCGCCCTGCGCCAGGGCGTAGACGATGACGGGGGCTACGCAGGCGCCGGCCAAGAGCGCCGCCAGGACGCCCAGGAAGAAAGCGTGCAAGGCGCTGCCCTTCTTGCCCGATACGTTCTGCGGCCTGCCTATGAAGCGGCTCCAGTCCAGGACGAAGAGGTCGAGCATAGCCAGACCCAAAACAATAAAGAGCAGAGCCAGGGCGGCCCTAAAGTACCAGAGGTCGTACCACTGGCCGAAGCTGCCGCCGATGAAGATCGCTATGGCGCCCAGCGTCCCGTAGGTCAGCGTCATGCCGAGCCCGTAGGTCGCGCCCAGAAGCGCGCCGCGCCGTGGCCCGGCCTTTTCGTATTTCGCGCCGAGGACCGCCAGCGTCATGGGGATGACCGGCAGCACGCAGGGCGTAAGATTCAGCAGAAGGCCGCCGAAGAAGAGCAGCACGAGCGCCCAGATCCCGAATCCGGAAGAGGCTTTTTCCTCCTCCTTGCCGTAGAGGAAAGCCTTGAAGTCCGCGCTCGACATGTATCCGTAGGCGCGCTTAGTTTCTTTGAACCCGTCGGTCTCCGGAGGCAGTTTGCTGGAGCCGATACGAAGTTCGGAAGACTTTTCGCCGCCCAAGGTGACCGTCTGAGGCGGATAGCAGATATCCTTGTCGCAGCAGCGGAAATTTATGGAAAGTGGAGTACCCGTCGCGACGGTGAACTCAAGGCTCTTCTTGTAAACGTCCTCGCCCTCCGCGTTCTTTACCGGATCGGGAAGGGAAGGAACGATGCCGTTGACGGTGAAGCCGGCGTAAAGGTAGGCGCCAGCTTTCACATTGGCTTTGATCCGGCAGGAACCATCTTCCTCGCCAAGCAGCGAAAAAGAGACGGGCAGCGTTTCGGCGCCGAGAGCCGAAAGCGCGAAGGCCAAAAAGAGTGCGGTCAGGCGCAGAAGTTTAAGTAAGTCAGTCATAGTAATTAGATTTTAGCATAAAGGGGGCGATCCGGTCTGTTTACCCAAAAGGGGCTTTTTTGTAAAATTAGGAAGTTAAGCTTACACTCTAAGGAAAGACGATATGCGTTGCGTACGTTGCGGCAAAGAGGCGGCTCCCAACAGCGCCTATTGCCCGAGCTGCGGAAAAAAAGCCAACCTGAACCAGACCGCCCCGCCCAAACCGAAACGGGACGATCGCGATCTGTACGACGAGGACGGCGTCCTTACCTTCGACCCCGACAGGGAGACCTACCATGACAGGGAGGACGAGGAGGAATCCAACGAGCAGTATTTTTCCGAGCAGGACAGAGCTTATCACAGGAAGCTGGAAGAAAAGCGCCGCCAAAGACTCATAACGGTCGATCCCAAAAATCCCGGCAGGGACATTTACGTTCCCAACAGCCTGGCCGCCGCCATCATCTTCACAATTATTTGCTGCCAGCCCCTGGGATTAGTCGCCATCTTTTACGCCATCCAATGCAACCGCTATATCGCGATGGGCGACAAAACGAGCGCGCTTAAAGCTTCCAAACGCGCGCGCCTTTGGATCATAATCACGGTCATAGTGAGCGTGGCGCTCATGTTTTTGACAAGCGAACTGAGCAAGGCCCCGAAGGAAAACGAACCGCAGACCAATATCGAACAGACAGTCGATAACAATCAATAGACATAAGGAAAAATTATGGAAGAATCGAAAGCTTACGTCGCTTCGCAGTTTTTGGCGAAGACCAGTTCCGGCGAGAACGTCAACGTTTACACCCTCCAGGGCGCCGGCGGCGTCAAAATGGACGTCATCAACTACGGCGGCAAGATAACCCGCCTCTTTCTGCCCGACAGACAGGGCAACGTTAAGGACTGCATCCTTGGTTTCGGCGATGTCGAGGGCTATGAGAAAGTGGACGCTTACCTTGGCTCTTTGATCGGCCGCTACGGCAACCGTATCGCCTACGGCAAATTCACGCTAGACGGCGTGGAGTACAAACTGCCAACCAACAACGAGCCGGGAGGACTGCCCTGCTGTCTGCACGGCGGCATTAAAGGCTGGGACGCCAAAGTCTGGAAAACCATCCCCTTCCAGGAAGGCGACACGGTCGGCATCATCTTCACCTACGAGAGCGCGGACGGCGAGGAAGGCTTCCCCGGGGCCGTGAAGGTGAAAGTCACCTACACCCTGACGCCCGACAATGTCTGGCGGATCGAGTACGAAGCCACGACCGATAAGCCCACGCCTATCAACATGACCCAGCACGTCTACTTCAACTTCCACGGCGAGGCGGAAGGCACGATCCTCGATCACGACCTCACGCTCTTCGCGGACAAGATGACGCCGACGGACGCTGGCCTCATCCCCACCGGCGAGATCGCTTCCGTAAAAGGCACGCCCTTCGACTTCACGACGCCGCACAAGATCGGCGAAAGGATCAGGGAGGAAAACGAGCAGCTCAAGTTCGGCAAAGGCTACGACCACAACTTCGTCCTGACCGCTCCCAGCCAAAACGGCGAGCCCGTCAAGGCCGCGGAGCTCTATGAGGAGACTTCCGGCCGCTATCTGGAAGTCTGGACGACCGAACCCGGCATCCAGATCTACAGCGGCAACTACTTAGGCCCGCACATCAAAGGCAAGAGCGGCGTTCCCTACAGCGAGAACGGAGGCTTAGCCATGGAGACCCAGCACTATCCCGATTCCCCCAACAAGCCCCAGTTCCCCTCGACGATCCTCCGTCCGGGCGAAACTTACAGGACCGTTACAGAATACCGGTTCGGGGTCAAGTAATTGTAAAAAAAATTGGCTTTCACTATAATTTAATCGCTAAAAAACGTATTCTGCGTCCGGACCTCGCTTCGGACGCTTTAACACCTTATCAATGGAGAAAAACATGAAAAACATCTATGGCGCCCTTTGCTGCGGCTTGGCGCTCTTTACCTTCGGCTGCGCCACCGCCCCGGAAACCGAGGCTCCGGCTCCCGCCGAGGCTCCCGAGACCCCGGTAGTCCAGGAAGTGCAGGAGGTCCAGCCGGCCCCCAATTCCAAAGCCAGCGTAACCACCAAGTTCTTTGCCAAGAATAAACTCGGCCAGACCGTCATGCAGTACACCTTGAAAGGCGCCGGCGGCGTGGTCATGGATGTCATAAACTACGGCGGCAAAGTTGTCCGCCTCTATCTGCCCGACAAGAACGGCGAATCCAAGGACTGCACCCTGGGCTTCAACGATGTCGCCGGCTACGAGACTGTGGATCCCTACTTCGGCTCCATCATCGGCCGCTACGGCAACCGCATCGCCAACGGTCTCTTCGTCATTGACGGCGTCACCTACCGTCTGCCGACCAACAACGAGCCGGGCGGCATTCCCTGCTGCCTGCACGGCGGCGCGGCCGGTTGGGACACCAAGATCTGGAACGCCCAGCCCTTCCAGAACGGCGACACCGTCGGCGTAGTCTTCACCACCACGAGCCCCGACGGCGACCAGGGCTTCCCCGGCAAAGTCGAAGCGAAGGTCACCTACACTTTGACTCCGGAAAACGTCTGGAGAATAGAGTATGAGGCCGTTCCCGACAAGAAGACCCCGATCAACCTCACCCAGCACATTTACTTCAACTTCAACGGCGAAGCGGAAGGCACGATCCTCGATCACGAGCTGACGCTCTGCTGCGACAAGATGACCCCGGTCGACGCCGGCCTCATCCCGACCGGCGAGATCACCCCGGTCGCCGGCACGCCGTTCGACTTCACGACGCCGCACAAGATCGGCGAGAGAGTCGACACCAAGGGAGACAAGCAGCTTGAATACGGCAACGGCTACGACCACAACTTCGTCCTCACCAATCCTTCCAAGAACGGCGAACTTGCTCAGGCCGCGGCTCTCTACGACGAGAAATCCGGCCGCTACATGGAAGTCTGGACGACCGAACCCGGCATTCAGTTCTACTGCGGCAACTTCCTGACCGACAAGATGGTCGGCAAGCAGGGCAAAGCTTATCAGTTCAGAGGCGGTCTGGCCCTCGAGACTCAGCATTATCCTGATTCTCCCAACCAGCCGAACTTCCCCTCCACCATCGTTGAACCCGGCCAGGTCTACAAGACCACGACCGAATATCGCTTCGGCACCAAGTAAGGAGCAAA
>JAFYHD010000015.1 GCA_017539325.1 bacterium
GAAGGCGACATTGGTGACAGAGCTATTCTGGAAAAGATCTTTACTGAGCACAAGATCGAGGCCGTGATGCATTTTTCCGCTTTCGCGGCTGTCGGTGAGTCCGTCGAGCATCCCGACATGTATTACAAGAACAACGTGGCCCAGACCCTGACGCTCATCACCGCCTGCCGCGACTTCGGCGTCAACAACTTCATCTTCTCCTCCACCTGCGCGACCTACGGCGACGTCAAGAAAGTTCCCATCAGCGAAGACACGCCGATCGCCCCTCTCAATCCTTACGGCTGGTCTAAGCGTATGGTCGAGCTTATCCTGGATGACTTCAGCAAGGCCTACGGCATGCACTACTGCATCTTCCGCTACTTCAACGCCGCGGGCGCCGATCCGGAAGGACAGTTGAGGGAACGCCATGATCCCGAGACGCACCTCATCCCGCTGGTGCTGCAGGTCGCGAAGGGCACGCGCCAGAATATCAAAGTCTTCGGCACGGACTATCCGACGCCGGACGGCACCTGCATCAGGGACTACATCCATGTGGACGATCTCTCCGACGCGCACATTCTCGGCCTCGAATACCTGAAGAAGGAAAAGAAGAACGGCATCTTCAACCTCGGAAGCGAAAACGGCTTCTCCGTCCGCGAGGTCATCGACGTCTGCCGCAAGGTGACTGGAAAAGAAATCCCGGAAGTCATGGTCGAACGCCGCCCGGGCGACGCCCCGAAACTGGTCGCCGACTCCACGAAAGCCAAGACCATCTTAGGCTGGCAGCCCAAGGAGAGCGAGCTCGAATACATCGTTGAAACCGCTTGGAAAAGCATGAAATGACCAATTGGTGAAACTATGAAAAAAATTATTCTGCTTCTGGCCGGCTTTGCTTTCGCTGTTGCTTCTTTTTCCCTGGCGGATGAGAGCAATACGGTCGCGAAAGCGTCCGTCGATATGCCGGCCATCACTCAGGCTATTCACCGCATCACGCTCGAAAATTGGACGCCCAAGAAATTCGAGCAGCTGTCCACCGCCGTTGCCCAGAACCCGCCGTACGCCTATTACGTGCTGGCTCTGACGCAGTGGATGGTCAACAACTACGATCCGGCGAAGATCAAGGAAGAGTCCTGGTGCTCGATGGTGGGCTTGCAGCGCTGGTGCACGTTCCTTCACGCGCACAGAAAGGAGCTGACCAACCTTGACCAGAGATTCCTCAACTACATCATGTCGAACAGGGATTTCACGGAGAATTTCTTCGAGGCCTACGCCTCCAAGGACAATCTGGAAAACGTCATGCGCATCATTCAGGAGTTTTATCTCCAGCGCCCCAAGACCTTCCCGAAATACAACAAGCTTGCCATAGGTTTGGCTATCGTCTGGGACAATCCGCTCCCCGCCAAGCCGCATGGTCAGGTCCCGGACGGCGCAGTCGTCCCCAACAGCGACACCGATCTGGAACGCTATGATTTCTGGGTGCAGTCCAATGAGAAAGGCTTAGTCGAATGCGACTTCACCAAGACTGATCCCGGCATAATCAAGTTCATAATCAACGCCAACGCGCCCATAGCTGAATTGAAATGGGCCCAGCAGCACACCCACTACACCAGGAGCAGGCTCGGCAACGCCTACGGTTCCATCCACTACGTTTACGAGCGCGTGGAAAAGGGCCAGTACAGCTGGCCGCACGAGATCTACTCCCTAAAAGAGATCAAGAAAAGAGGCGGCATCTGCTGCGACCAGGCCTACTATTCTTCGACGGTCGGCAAAGCCGGCGGTATTCCGACGCTTTACTTCGGCGGTTCCGGCCGCGTCGGCTGGCACGCCTGGCTCGGCTATCTTAAGGACAACGACACCTGGGATCTGGAATGCGGACGCTATTCCTCGCAGAATTACGTGGTCGGCCACGCCCAGGATCCCCAGACCGGCGAGAACCTGACGGACCATCAGCTCCTGCTTCTGACCGACGACGTCTACACCAAGGATGACTACAAGCAGGCCAACCGCATGGTCTACATGTCGCACGTCTTCTCTTTCACGAAATATCCCGAAAGGGCTCTGGAAATTATTGACAACGCCATAAAGCTGGCGCCGAAAAACGTCTATGCCTGGAACTTCAAGACGCAGCTTCTGGAAAAAATGAACTCCACCAACCTGGTCGCGCATCTTGACGCCATGATCGGACAATTCCGCTATATCGAGGACATCACGGCCGCCTGCCGTCAGAAGCTCATCAAGGCCGCCAGGGCCGCCGGCAACGAAGAGCTGGCTGTCCAGATGGAAAAGAAGATCATCGACACGACGAAGAAGGACCGCTACGACCTCAGCCTGAAAGTCTACCGCGACCGCGCCACTCAGCTTATGAGCGAGGGCAAATGGAAAGAAGCCGGCGATGAGGTCAGGAAATTCGTCAAGAAATTCAACAAGGAGGCCGCGGACTGCATGAGCATCACGGCCTGGTTTGTCAGGGCTTCCATAAGCAACGACCAGATCACGGAAGCCAACAAGACTTTCCGCAACTTCAAATCCTGCGTGGACTGGAACGACAGATTCTTCAAGCAGATCAGGGAAATGACCCTCGCGCTTGGCAAAGAAGTCGACGAAGCCAACAGAGTCCACAGCCGCAAGCAGGCAAGCGGCGGCAAGTCCAACGAAGAGGAAGAAGAAGAAGAAGAGTAAAAATCAAAAAAACAGGAGACGTCAATGAGAATGCACCTTCCCTTGGCGGCGCTGATCGTTTTCGGCGCTGTTAGCCTAGTTCACGCCGAAACGCCCGCTCCCAATCCCGAACACGCCGCGCTCTGCCGTCAGGCCGCCGCGGAAGGCATGGTCCTTCTTGAAAACAAAAAGAACGCCCTGCCTTTGCTCAAAGGCGAAAGGATCACTCTCATCGGCAAAGCCCAGATCCATTTTTCCCAGACCGGCACGGGCAGCGGCGACGTCAACGCCTATTATTCCGTAAACTTCCTCATGGGCGCGGAGGCAAGGGAAAAGAACAGCGATATCACGATCTGCAAGGAATTAGCAGACAAATACAAAGCCGACGAAAATTACTTTCCGACCATTGAAGAGCTGAAAGAGGCGGCCGACAAATATCCCGCCGCCTTCGTCTTCATCTCCCGCAACTGCGGCGAGAACTCCTCTAGGCATCTGACAAAAGGCGACTACTACCTTACCGACGACGAGGAGAAGCTTCTTGACCTTACGACGAAGGCCGGTTTTTACAAAGTCATAGTGGTCGTCAACAGCGGAGCGCTGATCGATCTCTCTTTCATGGACCGCTATTCAATAGACGCGCTCATCCTGGCCTGGCAGCCCGGCATGGAAGGCGGCAACGCCTTCTGGGACGTCGCGCTCGGCGACGTTCCGCCCTGCGGCAAACTGTCCGACACCATCCCCAAAAGCTACGGCGATTACCCCTCCTCCTCCTGTTACAGGGAAAGCAGGGAATACAGCGAGTACAGAGAGGACGTTTACGTCGGCTACCGCTATTTCGAGACCTTCGATCCCAGGGGCTTGAAAGTCCGCTATCCCTTCGGCTACGGCCTAACCTACACCAGCTTCCTTTACGAATACGTCAACCCCTCCTTCGACAAGGACAATTTCGTCATCGAAGCGAAAGTGAAGAACAGCGGAAGGAGAGCGGGCCGCGAGGTCCTGCAGGTCTATTATTCCCGGCCCAAGGGACGTTTCGGCAGCCCGGCCATTGAGCTTGGCGCCTACAAGAAGACGAAACTTCTGCAGCCCGGCGAAAGCGAAGTCGTAAAGATCTCCTTCCCGATAAACCAGATGAGAAGCTTTGACGAAGAGGCCAACTGCTTTGTTATGGAAAGCGGCGAATACAATTTCTACTTCGGCAATTCCGTTGTGGACGCCAGGCTGAAAGGCTCAGTTGGCAACTACACCATGTCCTGTCCCAGCACATTGGAAAAATGCATTGCCAAGCTTCCCCCGCCCGTTCTTTTGTCCAGCGTTCTGAAAGCCGACGGAACATATGATCTGCCCTATAGGGGAAAACTGGAAGATCAGGAAGCGCTCGGCCTTATCAAGGACGACGGGCAACCCGTTTCGCCCTTCTGCTTCAGGCTGCGCTCCTGGAACGCCTGGGTCGGCAACGGGCTCGATTTCACAAACGGCTATGACTTGATCCTTCCGAAAGGCAATTGGATTGAGTATCTTATTTACCTTTCCGAAGAAAAGGAGCATGAACTCACCCTTATAACCCTCGGCGCCTCAAAGCTTGCTGTCGCTCTGGATATGGGAGGTTACGAAGACATGCCTGTCACATCAGAACCGCCGACGATCCCCGTCAGGACCTTCCGCTTCTTCGGGAAGCCAGGTTATCATAGGCTGAAAATAAAAAACACCAGTTCTGATTACGATGCCCGGATCGGCGGACTGGCCATCGACGCCGACAGCAGTCTTGGCAGAATGGCTTATATGGGCAACAAGCTCCCCGAAGGAAAAGATATGTCCTTTGAGGAAGTCGTCAAAGATCCCCAAAAAATGGGCGAGTTCTTGGATTCGCTGACGATAGAGGACTTCGCCCGCTTGAACAGCGGGCAGGGCAGCGGCGTAAGCCCCACCGGCAGCGTGGGCGCCATGGGGGACCGCGAAGTGGAAGCGCTGCACACCGCGGACGGACCGGCGGGCTTGCGCCTCAACGCGCCCCAGACCGCCTGGCCTGTGGAAGCGCTTTTAGCCTGCACCTGGGACACGGAGCTCCTCTACAAGATCGGCGAGGCCATAAGGGATGAAATGGCCAAAGCCGGCGTCGCCGTCTGGCTGGCGCCGGGACTCAACATCCACAGAGATCCCCTTTGCGGCCGCAACTTCGAGTACTATTCCGAAGATCCCTACCTGACTGGAACGCTGGCCGCCGCCATAATAAAGGGCGTGCAGAGCAAGGGCGACCGCGGCGTCGAGATGAAGCACCTTTGCGCCAACAACCGCGAGGAAAACCGCCTTAACAACGATTCCAGAGTGAGCGTCAGAGCGCTGAGGGAAATTTACCTCAGAGCTTTCGAGATCGCCGTGAAGGAGGCCCAGCCCTGGGCGATCATGTGCTCTTACAACTGCTTCAACGGCATCCACACCTCCGAATCGAAAGCGCTTTTGACAGATCTTCTGAGGAAAGAGTGGGGCTTCAAAGGCTTCGTCACGACCGACTGGGGCAGCCAGAGCGTTTGCTGGAAAGAGATCAAGGCCGGCTGCAACGTGCAGATGCCCTGGGGCGAGAGCAGGGAGCTTATCGCGGCCTACAAGGCCGGGCTTATCTCGCTTGACGAACTGAAGAGCAGCACCGAAAAGATCCTTGCCATAGCGGCCCAATATATGAAACTAATGCCGAAGCAGCCGGTCAAAACGACCGAGCAGCCGGAGGGCGATGTTTGGCGATTGAAGGGTACGGAAGCCGGCAGGATAAGCTCCGGCATAGGCCGCGAGACCTGCCAGGACGAAACGGACGGCGGCGAAAACCTTACGCACGTCAGCGCCAAGGGCGCCTATATGGAATTCAAGCTCAACGTTCAGCGGGGAGGCAAATACAACGTCAGCATCCGCTTCTCCTCGCCCGACGGCACGGGAAAAGTTAAGATTAGTTTGAACGGCGAAGAGCGGTATGTCTGGGAAAACACCGTCAAGACCGGCAACTGGCAAGCCTGGCAGACCGCGGAGAACGTAACGTCCCTGGAACTTCCCGAAGGCGAGCAGATACTTAGGTTCACCGCCCTGGACGGCCTCTTCAACATAAACTACGTCGACCTTACCAAAGAATAAGCGCTTGCTAAAAAAAGAGCCCGCTTGAAGCGGGCTCTTTTTTTTATCGCGCCAATTCACCTTGTCAGGCCGCGCTCGCATTTGGTTAGGAAGTCGGCCAGTTCCATGATCTCCGGAACGTCCTGGTATTCCTGTTTGAGTTTCTCCACGGCGTCCTTGAGTTTCATCTCCTGGCGGAAGACGATCTTGTAGGCCTGGTGCATTTTCCTGATGGTTTCGGGGGAGATGCCGAGGCGCTCCATCCTGACCTTGTTGATGGTGGCGCAGCGGGGCGGCACGCCGTCCACGAGCGTAAAGGGAGCGACGTCCATGGTGACTTTCGTGCAGCCGCCGATCATGGCCATCTTGCCGATGCGGCAGAACTGGTGGACGCCCGCCATACCGCTAAGCACGGCGTAGTCGCCGACCTGGACGTGCCCGGCCAAGGTCGCGGCGTTGCTCATTATGATATTGTCGCCAAGTATGCATTCGTGGGCGATGTGGCAGTAGGCCATGATAAGGTTATGGTTGCCGACGATCGTCTTGCTGCCGTCTTGGGTGGCGCAGTGGATGGTGGCGAATTCCCTTACGACGTTGTCGTTGCCTATCTCAAGGTAGCACTTGTTGCCTTCCTTGTATTTCAGGTCCTGGGTCTTCTGTCCGATGGCCGCCATGGGGAAGAAGGTGTTGCGTTCCCCGATGGTGGTCAGGCCGTCGATCACGACGTGGCTCTTGAGGACACAGCCGGCGCCGATCTTGACGTTCTCGCCGATGACGCAGTAAGGTCCTATTTCAACGTCCTGGGCGATCTGCGCGCCAGGGCTAATGACTGCGGTTGGATGGATCATGGGGGATTTATTCCTTGTTTTCTTTTTCTTCTTTGTTCATCACGACGGCGAAGGCTAGTTCGCCCTCGGCGACTTTCTGGCCGTCAACGGAAGCGACGGCTTTGCATTTGCCCATGGTGGAGCGCATGGAGATGATGTCGATCCTTAAGTGAAGCTGATCGCCCGGCTGGAC
>JAFYHD010000095.1 GCA_017539325.1 bacterium
CGCCATGCCCTGTCAGGTCGCGCCCGAAGTGGCCATCTACCTTAAGCTTGACGGCTCGGTCGACATTCCCGCCGAAAGGAAGAAAGTCGAGAAACAGCTGGGCGAAGTCAGTGGCTACATCGCTTCTTTGGAAAAGAAACTGGGCAACGAGAGCTTCACGGCCCACGCGCCCGCCGAAGTTATAGAAAAAGAAAAGAACAAACTCGCGGAAGCCAACGAAAAGCTGACGAAGCTAAGAGATCTTTTCGCAATGCTAAAGGAGGCCTGACAAATGGAAAAAGAATATGTGATCGCGATCGACATCGGCGGAACCAACCTGAAGGCCGACCTGGTCGACAGGGAAGGCAACATCAGCGACTTCAGCTACACTCCCTCGCACGCCTCGGAAGGCCGCGAGGCGCTGCTCGCCTCCTTGAAAACGATAATCAGCCTTCAGAAGGACTGCGGCAAGAAGATCGTCGGCATCGCGGCCGGCTCTCCCGGCACCGTCAACAACGCGACCGGCGTCATCGACTATATGCAGGCGCACATTCCCAACTGGACGGGCACCAAGCTTGGCGAGTTTTTGAGCAAGGAAGCGGGCGTTCCCTCCCAGATCGACAACGACGCGAACGTAATCGCGCTCGGCGAATACTGGAAGGGCGCGGGACAGGGCGCGAAGTGCCTTCTGGCCCTGGCGTTGGGCACAGGCCTTGGTTCGGGACTCGTTCTCGACGGCAAGGTCATGCACGGCCCCTTCTTCAACGCCGTGGAAGTCGGCCACACCATCGTCTGCCCCGACGGCGCCAACGTAGCCTGCAGCTGCGGCAACTTCGGCTGCGCGGAAAGCTTCATTTCTCCCGGCAAGATGATAGGCCGGGCGCATATGTCCATGCAGGTCGGCGTGCCGAGCGTTCTGGGAGGATATCCCAAACTGACCATCGCCCAGATCCAGGAACGCTACAAAAACGACGACGTGCCGGAGTTCAACGTGAAGGATATGGTCGACCACTACGAGGACGACTTTTTGTGCAAGCGTCTCATAGACGACTGCATGAAGTACCTGGCGCTGCTTATCTACAATCTGACGAAGTGCTACGACCCGGACGTCATTTCTTTGGGCGGCGGCATGTTCAAGTCCGCGGACTTCTTCCTACCAAAGCTCTACGAGCAGCTCGACCGCTACTACGTTTCCCCGGACTGCCCGGCCAAGTACAAGATCAAAGTCTCGGAACTCGGCGACCTCGCCGGCATCTACGGCGCCGCCAAGCTCGCCTGGGATCACATCGACGCCCTGAGGGGTAAAAAGAATGCCTAAGTTCCCCGAACGTTTCATCCTGGCCTCCGGGTCTCCCAGGCGCAAAA
The DNA here is from genome assembly GCA_017539325.1 of bacterium. Lineage (GTDB taxonomy): Bacteria > Auribacterota > UBA3054 > UBA3054 > UBA3054 > UBA3054. Next base: position 1,345 of record JAFYHD010000095.1, read on the forward strand.
TGATGCTCGAGCTTCTGAAGGTGCCTTTCGAGGTGCGCGTTCCGAAAGTTGAGGAGAGCATCGTTGGCGCAGAGGAACCCATTGCGCTCGTCGCGCGCCTTGCCAAGGAGAAAGCCATGGCGGTGGCGCATGAGATCAAAGATCCCAAGGAAACGACCGTCATAGTCGGCTGCGACACGATCGTCGTTCTGGGGAAGGAGATCTTGGGGAAGCCGAAGGACATCTACGAAGCCTACGCCATGCTAACGAAGCTTCAGGGCAGAACGCATATGGTCTATTCCGGGCTTGCGCTCGTAAAGCTCGAGAACGGCAGGGAGGAGGCCATCTCCAATTTCTGCGCGACCGAAGTGACTATGTGCAAGCTCTCCCTTGACGAGATCAAACGCTATTTTGAACTTGAGAATCCTCTTGACAAAGCGGGCGCCTACGCCATCCAGGACGGAGGCTCACTCATCATTTCCAGCATCGACGGCTGTTATTACAACGTCTTGGGTTTTCCCGTCAGGACGCTGGAGGAACTGATGCGCCAGTGGGGCTACTCGCTTTTCTTATGAATCGATAAATTTTTATGCAGCTGATTTTCCAACCTAACACCAAGGAAAGCCGGATCCTCCAGATAAAGGGGACTGCGGCCACCATCGGGTCGGCGAGCGAGAACATCGTTTGCCTGCCGACGGCTTCTCCTTACCACATCGGCCTTTTCTATCTCGAGGGGGCGTGGTTTGCCGACGACATCAGCGGCAACGGTTTCACTTTGGATGGAAAATTGGTCGAGACCGGCCAGCTCAGGATCGGCAGCCGCCTGAAAGCGGGGGACTTTACGCTGCTCGTCATCAACACCGACCTGATCCTGGAAAACGGCGGGACGGCTGACGTAGTCTTTCAGCAGACTGAGAATCAGCCGGCTCCCAAAGTGGAGGGCGAGCTTGTGCCCGAGCAGATCATTCCTCATCAGGAAATGATCCCGTCGCATGGTACGGCCGCGGTAAACACCATGCCGTACGGCGAAGAGGCTCCCGAGGAGCAGATCGACACCACGGCGAGGCTTGCTTTGATCTTCGGCTGCTGCGGTCCACTTATCCTTCTCTGCGGCCAGCTCGTCGGCTTCATACTTGGCATTGTGGCGCTCGCCAAACGCGGCCTCAACGCCGCATCCAAACGCTACGCCTGGGGAGGCCTCATCGTTTCGCTTATCTGGTGGATAGCGCTGGGCGGCGTCTTCGCTTCCTTCCTCTGGCAGGACATGAACAAGAACCGCATCGCCAGGAACGAAGCTTACATCAGCAGACTTCTTAACAATATCGTGACGGCCCAGATCTACGTCAGGAACGCCATCGTGATAGACGTCAACAACGATCTGGACGGCGAGTACGCCACCTTCGAGCAGTTGGAGACCATTCCGTACAGGGAAGCGACGCTGAGAGAGCTGGCCCAGCAGCCTTTGCGCAGGGGATACTTGCTTACGGTCCAGCGCGCGGACGAGGACGGCTTCGAGCTTTGCGCCACCCCGGAAACTTACGGCATCACCGGCAACAAGACTTTCTGGATCGACCAGAAGGGCTTCCTGTATGAGGCCGACCTCAAGGGCGCCCCGATGACCAAGGACACTATTCCGCTTGAGGCAACAAGGGCTGAGCACAGCGTGTTCGAGATCATGGAGAACGAGGTCTCCGACGACATCGCGCGAGCCGCGGAGGACGCTTTCAAGAAAGAGGACTACGCCAAATGCCAGAAGATCATCGAGAACATCCAGACCGTGTTCCCGGGCTCCAAAGTCAAGGAACGCCTGACAGTCCTTGAGAAGGCGAGCGATCCCTTCCTTATCGAGATGCGCTCCAAGAAGCTGATGGACGACGCCGTGAAATTCTGCGAGCTCAACCAGTTCGACGCCGCAATAGAAAGGCTGAGGCAATTGATGGCGAATTATCCGAGCTCGACGCTTTACCAGCCCGCCAAACAGAAGATCATCGAACTGACCAGGGAGGAATCCGAAAAGGAGATGAACCTGGCCGAGAACTTCAAGAACGCGCACCAGTGGAACGAGATGAACACGCATCTCAACCAGCTGACCAGCAAGTACCCCGAGGCGATGGACATCTACCAGCCGAGGGTCAACGCCTGCCGCGAACAGGCCAACGCGCTCAGGGAAGAGGACGCCAAGGCGCTGAAAAAGAACGCCCAGGACGCCGAGATCGCTCAGCGTTACGAGGAAGCCTACAACATTTATCTGAAGATCAGGAACGAGTACGGCGGCACTTCCGCTTCCGTCGGCATCGACGAATCGCTGAACAAGACCGGCGCCCAGATCAACGAGATCAGGGCCCAGCAGCAGGTCAAGGAAATCTTGGGAACGCAGGCGCTCGGCAACGAGCTGGCGCTCGTTCAGATGATAGACCTTCTGGAGCGCGGCTACTCCCAGACGAAGGAATACGAAAAGGTCAAGGAAGTCGTTCAGAAACTCAGAAGGGAGTGCAGCGCCAGGCTCTTCACGTCCCAGGCCAACGAGCTTTTCCAGAATAAGAGCTACCACGCGGCCCTGACCAAGATCGAGATGGCGATCCAGGAAGATCCCTCCGTCAAGGTCGCCATGGCCGACAAGCTTGAGGAATGCTACGCCGCCTTGGGCGACGCGGCCTACGAGAACCAGGATCTCAGTCTCGCGCTCTCCTATTACCAGAAATATCTTGCCATGCGCCCGATGCATCCCATCATCGACAGGAAGCGTTTGATGGAATGCTATTTCTTCAAGGCCAAGGAACTCTACGCGGCCAAGAATTACGCCGAGGCTAGGACTTACTTCGAACGCTGCATGGAAGCCTACGGCTCGAATCCGGAATTCAACTTCATGTACGGCATGATCCTCTACACCGCGGAGGAATGGGAGAACACGCTGCGCTTCTTCGCCAATTGCCAGAACGGGCCTTCCTCGCTTGCCAACGACGCCAAGAAATACTGGACTTTCGCGCTCTACAACCTTGCCCTGAGCGGCGACGAGACGCTTCGGAAGATGGCTTTGGAAAACAACGTGATAAGGGAAGTGATGGCCAACTACGATCTGGAGTTCGACACCAAGCCGAGGACCGAAGGTCAGCAGAAAGTGAAGTTGGCCGAGATCGCCCCCAAGAACGCCGAGACTTATGATTCCGTCCTGAGAGCGTCGGTCGACTCCCTCGACGCCCTGGCCATCCAGGCCAGCAAGCACACTATCATTTCCAAGGACAGGAAGGACGTCAAGATCGACTCCACTTACAATCTTAACAACTCGATAAAGAACCTCAAGGCTCTTCTGAAAAAGATGTACGCTTACAGTTCTTCTGAAAGGGAGAACAACCAGAAGATCCATGCCGAGTTGAAAAAGATGGTCAAGCAGTATTCCGACCTTGTGGCCTCCCTGACCGCCATAAAAAGCAAAACGCCGACGCCAAGCATAATAGACGGCTTGCAGCAGCTGACGGAAAAACTCGCGCTTTTGAAGAGCGCCCAGGAAAGTTTTGAGAAATACATGAACGTGGTCGACTGGCGCCAGCAGTACGCGCTCTCGGAAATGAATTCGCTCCTGGAGAACACCACCGTCTCTTCCATCAACCACAACGTGATCCGTTCCGAAGCCGACAAGATCAGGGATTTCCTGACCAACAGGAAAGACCTTGAGGAGGGCGTCAAGGCGCTGCGCGCCATAACTGCCATGTACAAGATCGTGCCGAATCTGACTCAGCTCGGTTTGGGCGATATCGTAACAGAGAGCGAGGCAAAATGACGCGCTGCCCGGACATCATGGAGATCCTTGAGATTGCGAAGAAAGCC
>JAFYHD010000096.1 GCA_017539325.1 bacterium
CTCCTTATCCTCGCCGAAAAGCGTTTGCCCCGGCCTGGCGCGCAAGGCTTCCGTAAAGGCCCTGACGTTGACTGCGGACCGCTGGACTTCTTCCAAAAGATCCTCGACTTCCTCGCTCGTCATGTTGACGAGCATGTTGGCATGCACGATGAGTTTTTGCAGCGAATCCGCGAAAGCCCTGATGTCTTCGGGCGTTATGACCTTCACCATCCTGTTGACGTCGGCAGTCGTGTCCGTGATGTTGCAGACGATGTTCGAGATCACTTCGTCGTTCAAGTTGCCCTGCAGCGTATCGGAAACGGCCCTGAAGTTCACGACCGCCTGGTTCAGGTTCGTGTAGAGCATCGCCACGTTGTCCCTGGTCACGGAAACTCTTATAGATGCTGAGATCTCCCTGATATTCTCGGACGTCACCGTTATGTTCGAGACCAGGGGCGCGAGATTGTTGTGGCCTAAAACTTTCTGCACGCCGTCCAGGATGTTCGTGATGGACGTCGAGATCGACTTGACGTTCAGGTCGTCCAGGAATTTCGTCAGCTGGTAGAAGATGTCCTCGGCGGAGACCGTGTGGTAAGTCCCGACCACGGGATACTCCGGCTCGAAGAGGAAGCTAATGTTGGGCTTGGGCCTGTCGCCGATCATCTCGATCTCCAGGTACTTGATGCCCGTCAGGAGATTTCCCGTGATGTGGATGTACATGTTGTCCTGCTCGACGGTGAAACCGCTCTGCGGCGTGATCTCGAAGAAGATCTCCGCCAGTTCCCCGTCCGGCGCGATGCCGATATGGGAAACTGAGCCTACGGTTATGCCGCGGAACCTGACGGGAGAACTGATCGTCAGTCCCTGGACGCTCTCGCCGAAGTAGCAGGAATAGGTCCTGGGAGACCCTCCCCAGGAAATGTGGCTCCAGATCAGCAGGGCGACTATTATCAGCGCGAAGCCTAAACAGACGAAGATCCCTACTCTTGTCTTATGAAGTTCAGTTGCCATAAAGATTTGTAAGACTTGATTATTGTGGGGATTATAGCAAATTATCCCCTTTCGGGCAAGGCTTTCGGGCAATAAAATTGATCTTTGCCTTCCTTGCCTGGCTGTGCTGGATCTTTCTTTCGATGCGGTAAAGCTTTCCGTCCTTCCTGAAAAGCGCGCCGGTCTGCATGAAATAAAAGGAGGTGTTCGTTTCCACGCACTGCCTTCTCAGATCCAGCACCCAATCAAAATCGCAGACTCTCGCCATATTTCCCGACTCCCCCGCCGCCGTAAGATTCGTGACGGTCCCGTCCAGGTACTTTTTCAGCTCGATCTTTTCCAAAAGCGGCGAGCAGACGATCGACCTAGCCCTCAGGGGCATTCTAAGATAAATAGGCAGCCTGTAGTCCGCCATGGCCTGGTTCTCGACCGTGCAGGCGATGGAAACGTTCGGGTATCCCCTCTCCCCCCAATCCGGCGGCAGACACTTCTCCATTCTGTCGATCCTTTTGGTAATGAAGAAAAAGGAGAGGTCGCTCCTTATCTTCATCATCTCCCAGCATTCGGCCCGCCAGGGATCGGCATCCTCCACGAAAAAATCCGAGGTGAAGCAGGTGTCAAGGTCCGAACCGGAAGGTATCTTGTAGGCCCCGGAACGGTCCCGGCGCATGGGCAGATAGAAATCCCCGGTCTTCACGACGCGGTCGGCCGCGCGGCCGCAGGAAGCGTCCCTGCGGTAGACGTAGCAGTGGGCGCAGCCGGCGCTGATCTTGTGACAGCCGTGCCAGGGATTCCAGATAATGCTTCTCATGCCAATATTATAACAAGTCCCGCAAGCCTTGCCGTTTGCCAAAAAAAAGCCCTTCTGCTATAATCAGAAAAATCTTAAGGAATTTAATAATGCTGATAGCTGACAAAGAAAAATTCGCCGCCACCCTTTCAGCCCTGGCGGACAAGCTGACGACGCTCCCCTTGGAGGAAACGATCCTCGTGGGGATCCAGCGCCGCGGCGTCTACCTTGCGCAAAGGCTGGCCAAACTGATCGAGGAAAAGACCGGTAAGAAGATCGGGCTCGGCATCCTGGACATCACCTTCTACAGGGACGACCTTTCCATGATCGCCATGAGGCCTGTCGTCAGGAGCACCGATCTTCCGGAAGACATTAACGACAAGATAATCGTGCTGGTCGACGACGTTCTCTACACGGGCCGCACCATAAGAGCCGCTCTCGACGCCCTTGCCGACAACGGCCGGGCGAAGATGATCAAGCTCGCCGTCATGGTGGACCGCGGACTGAGGGAACTCCCGATCCAGGCGGACTACGTCGGTCTCTCGGTCGAAACGAAAAGCGAGGAAAAAATAAGCGTCAAAACGGAAGAACTTGACGGCGAAGACCTCGTTGAGGTCATAAAAGAATGACTTGGCCAAGGCCAGGTCATTTTTTTTGCAGGAAAATAAAATTAAGGAGCATATATGCCATGGACTAAAAAAGATCTCTTGGGGCTGGAAAAGCTGACGGCCGAGGAGATCACCATCATCCTGGACACGGCCAAGGCCTTCTCCCAGATCGCCACCCGCTCGATCAAGAAGGTGCCCGCCCTTCAGGGCAAGACCGTCGTCAACCTCTTCTTCGAACCATCAACCAGGACGAGAGTATCTTTTGAAGTGGCGGAAAAAAGACTGTCCGCCGACATCGTCAACGTCAACATCGCCGCCTCGAGCGTGACAAAAGGCGAAACGCTTCTCGACACGGTCAAAAACCTCTGCGCTTACAGGATCGACGCCATCGTCGTAAGGCACTCCTGCGCGGGCGTCCCCCACTATCTGGCGGAAAACATCGAGCCCTCGATCGTGAACGCCGGCGACGGCATGCACGAGCATCCGACCCAGGCTCTGCTTGACATCTACACCTTAAGGGAAAAATTCGGCGACCTCAAAGGGCTGAAGGTCGCGATCGTCGGCGACATCAGCCACAGCAGAGTCGCCCGTTCCAACATCTGGGGATTGCAGAAACTCGGCGCGAAGGTGACGGTCGTCGGCCCCTCCACCCTTATGCCGAGGGAAATAGAAAAGATGGGCGAAGGCGTGAAAGTCTCCTACGACCTGCCCGCCACTCTGAAAAAAGTCGACGCCGTCAACATGCTTAGGATACAAAGGGAAAGGGAGCAGCAGGTGCAGTTCCCGAGCCTCAGGGAATACGCCCGCTACTTCGGGCTGAGCACAAAACTGATAGACCAGACTCCGGAAAGCCTGATAGTCATGCATCCGGGGCCCATCAACCGCGGCGTGGAATTATCCGGCACCGTAGCCGACGGACCGAGAAGCGTCATCCTTCAGCAAGTCACCAACGGACTGGCGGTCAGAATGGCCGTCCTCTTCCTGGTCACAGGCGGAACCAAGATCAGCGAGGAATAAACATGAAAACATTGATCATAAACGGAACGATAGTGGATCCCAGCCAGAAACTGGAAGGCAAGGGATACCTTAGGATAGAAGACGGCAAGATCAAAGAATGCGCCCTCGGCGAAGCCCCCAAAGCCGCCAGCGACGAAAAAGTCATAGACGCCAAGGGCGCCTACGTCACGCCGGGCTTCATTGACCTGCACGTGCACTTGAGGGAGCCGGGACAGGAGAGCAAGGAAACGATAGAAAGCGGCAGCAACGCCGCCGTGGCGGGCGGCTTCTCGACCATCGTCTGCATGCCCAACACCATCCCGCCCATCGACCACGTATCGCTGGTGAAATTCATCCTTTTGGAAGGCAAACGCGTCGGCAAAGCCAACGTCCTTCCCACCGGCACCATCTCCAAAGGCCGGGCCGGCGAAGAACTCTCCGAAATAGGCGAAATGTACAAGGCCGGCATCGTCGCCATCACCGACGACGGCAGCCCGGTCATGAACTCCTTCCTTATGTCCCGCGCCTCGGAATACGCGAAAATGTTCGACCTCCTCGTCATGGACCACTGCGAGGACATCAACTTCAAGGGCTCCATGAACGAAGGCTTCTACTCCACCAAGCTGGGATTGCGCGGCACGCCCTCCATTTCGGAAGAGATAATGCTGATGCGCGACATTTTGGTCTCAGGTTACACCGGCGGCAGGATCCACCTGCAGCACGTCTCCACGGGCTTGGGCATCTACATGGTCAGAGACGCCAAAAAGCGCGGGGTGAAGATCACCTGCGAAGTGACGCCGCACCACATGTCGCTGACCGACGCGGATCTTGAAACATACGACACCAACTTCAAGATGAGCCCGCCCTTGCGGACGGAAAAAGACCGCCAGAAGCTCATAGAAGGCCTTATGGACGGAACGGTCGACTGCATCGCGACCGACCACGCGCCCCACACCTACACCAACAAGGACGTGGAGTTCGACAACGCCCCCAACGGCATAGTGGGCATGGAAACGGCCCTGCCCGTCTCCTACACCACGCTTGTAAAGGAAAACAAAATGCCCGTAACGCGCTTAATTGAGCTTATGTCGACCAACCCGGCAAAGATACTAAGGCTCAAAGCGAAAGGCACCCTTAAAGCCGGCTCAGACGCCGATGTGACCGTTTGGAGCGCCGACACGGAATACAAGATCGACACCGCGACGTTCAAATCGAAAGCCCGCAACTGCCCCTTCCAGGGAAAATCAGTCTACGGCAAGGTCAATTTGACCATCGTCGGCGGCGAAGTGAAATACGAAAATTAAACCTTAAGCTTTGCCGCCGTGACGGAGCTTGCTTTCCAGCTCCTTTATCTCGGCTTTAAGTTTGGCGTTAGAGTTCCTGTAAAGGGAAAGCCTTATGACGTCGCCTTCCTTGGCGTCCGGCGCCAGGACGCGGGGAATGTTCACCATAGTAAGGTCGGGCATTTCCGCCACGATGTAGTCTTCCTCTATCCTGTCAACTGTGAGCCGCATGTTTCCTCCTTATCTTGCCGTTTTCACTTCGAATTCCGAACCGTCCGTTATGAAAGTAAGGGACCCTTCCTCGTCGGTCCTGTAGACGGCGCCGCACCATTTGAGCAGCCGCTTCATCAAGCTGGGATGAGGATGGTGGTAGGGATTGTCTTTCCCCAAGGATATGAAAGCCACGTCCGGCTCGACTATCCTCAGGAAGCTTTCCGTCGAGGAGGTCTTGGAGCCGTGGTGGCCGACTTTCAGCAACGTTACGCGCCTCAAATCGTCCCTGTAGTCCCTTATCATTTCCGCTTCCGACTCCCCTTCCGCGTCGCCTGTCAAAAGCAGCAGATGGTCTCCGTACGAGACCAAAAGGCAGACGCTCGTGTTGTTCAGGTTTTCGTAAGCATGCTTTTGCGGCGCCAGCACGCGGACGCAATAGACCGCGTTGCTCAAAATGTAATCCCCGGCGTAAGCGTCCTCGACGACGATGTCTTTTTTCAGCAGGGCCTTCAGGAAATTTCTGTAAGTTGACGTCGCGGCCGTGGCGCCGGTCAGTTCCCCGGGGAAATAGGCGGTTTTGGTGTTGATGACTTTCAGTATCTCCTTGAAGCCTCCGATGTGGTTGGCGTGCGGATGCGTCGCGATAAGGCAGAAGATGTTCGTAAAGCCGCTTTGCGCTAGCCATTTCCCCACTTTCGGCCCGGCGTCCTTGTCGCCAAAGTCCACCAGGATCAATTTCCCGTCCGGCAGTTTCAGAAGCCCGCAGTCGCCCTGGCCAACGTCCAAAAGATGGAAGGAAAGCTTTTCGGCGCTTTCATCGAGGCTCCTGCTTTCCGAGGCGTACTCATTGGGAAGGTCGTAGGAATTCTGACTGGCTTTGCCTTTCTTGGCGGCGAGCGCGTTCGCGATGAGCGCGAAGGCGAAGAAAATGATCACCGCCATGATGACGGCGACAAGCCAAGTTGGAAGCTTTCTCGGGACCGCTCTGCTCATAAATCACCTTTGTCTCTATTATAGCAACATCGACTAGTTAATGTAATAGCGCAAGAGCGCAAAAAAAAAGCGCGCCTCGTTTGAGGCGCGCTTTTTTGTCCGACGCTTAGCGCTTACTTTCTGCGAAGCATGACGAGAGCGAGGGCGATGATAGCCAGACCGCAGAGCGGTTCAGGTATGAAGGCCCAGCCGACGTAGCGTTCGCCGTACTGCGTTTCAGGATCGGTCTTGTACCAGGTGTTGGCGACGAAGTTCGGAACTTCGTTGGTGTAGTCCGTGAAGTCGATCTGGTAGTAGATGTCGTCCAGCTCGTAGGTCACGCCGGCATCGTAGTACTCGGCGCCGCCGGGTCCGCCAATGTCATAGAACTGGTTGTACTGGGACAGCACGGCGTAATCGTCGTGGCCGATGACTACGACGGCGCTTCCAGTCACGAAAGCGCGGCACCACCAGGGCTCCTTCTCGTAATCCTGATCAGGGATCTCGGAGAAGATGTTGCTGGTGCAGCACTGGGCCGCCGCGAACCAGGTGTCCACGAGGTTGGAACTGATGGCGGTACAGTAGCCGCCGTCGCTGTGCTGTTTGGTGAAGGTGTTGGCGGTGATATAGACGAAGTTGGTGTTAGCACCATTGTCTCTCGAGGGATAACCGTTGTGGTAGATAGCACGGTTGAAGCCTTCGAAGAGGTTGTTGTTGATCGTCAGATCATCCTCGCCGATGACGCCGTTGTAGGTTATGCCGCAATACCAGAAGTGCTCCCAGTTGGTGTATTCGTTGGAAGTAACGTTGAAGACTTCCCCGTCGAACATGCCGTAGAAGTAGTTGTTGTCGATCTGGACGCCGTTGGCGTTGTTGATGCCGATCAGTTCCATCATGTTGGGCAGGCTGGCGCCGACGCCGGTGGTGTAAAGGTTGGTGTCGGGCTTGGAACCGTCGATGACGAAGTTGCTGAAGCGGACGTGGTCGACGTTCTCCATCTTGATGACGGGCGTGTCGTCCCAAACGTCGCCGCCCTGGCCCTTGTGCCACTGCTTGTCGCCGGGAGCAAGGAGCGGACGGTCGATCTGATCAAGGATCTGGCCGTAAATATGCAGCGGCTTGTCGGTCGTTTCACCCTTCACCCAGAGATAGGACTTCTTGGAGAGATCCAGAGTCCAGTCGTTGGTGTGCTGGGAATCGCCTGCGTAAACGCCCACCGCGACGGAAAGCGTGATCTGGCCTTCGTCCGCGGAGCCGTTGGGGACGGCCTCAAAAGCGTAGGCCAAGGTCTTCCAGGCGGTCTCGGGCGTCATACCGTCGTTGTCGTCATTGCCTTCCGGGCTGACGTAGTAGGTGTTGGCGTAGTTGCTCACCGTGAAGGTGTTGCTGCTGCCGTCATAGGAGTTGTAGGTCATGGTGTAAACGACCGTGCCAGGCCTGGGGCAGGCTTCTCCGATCGTGTAGTCGAAAGACTTGGTGGTGCCGGGCTGGATCTCGCCGGAAGCGGGGCTGATGGTCGCGCCTTCGGTGTCGCTCGCGAAGCTGTAGACAAGGTTGACTGTTCCTTCGTTTTTGACTTCGAAAGATTTGGTCGTCGGCTTCAAGGTTATGTCCTTGGTCTTGCTGAAGACCGCGATCGGGCGCGGCGTGTCGGCGGAAACGTTGATGGCGGCGGTCTGTTCGCCCCAGGAAAGGGTCACTTGTCCGCTGACCGGTCCCTGAACTTTCGTGCGGTCGATCGTGAGAGTTTTCTTAACTTCTGAGTTGGCCGGAACCGTGACAGTCTCGTCAACTGTGAGCCAGTCTTCTGCACACTGGAGGCTGATCTCAATATCGTGCGCAGAAACATTGTAGAGGCTTACTTCAAAGCTGTCTTCTGTCTGACCATAGTCGTAGGTGGAGGGAGAGACATAGAGATCCTGAGTCGGCATCTCGCCGATCCAGAGACGGCTGCCGGCCACGTTCTTGCCGGTCACAGGGTCGTTGCTCATCATGGAGCCGCCGAACAAAAGCTTGCCGTCTTCGGTAACAGCGCAGGAAGCGTAATAAGCCGCAACGGGAAGCTTCGTAGTATGGACCACCGCAGATTTCAAATGAGTATTGACAACCTGGAAGGTATCCAAGGGAATCAGATTGCCGGATTCATCTTTGGTACGGCCACCTATGACATAGATGACGCTGTTGTAACCCACTACAGCTGCGTCGCGGACCGGGATCTGAAGTTCCAGTTCATCGTCCACCACCTCGAACTTATTGGTGGCTGTTTCGAGAACGCGGATCTTACTGGAAACGCTGCTGTCGCCCAAAAGGTAGATCTTGCTGCCAACGGTCGCAATGCCGAAATAAGTAAGGTTTTCGGGATAGATGCTCTCGTAAGCTTTCCACTGGTCTGTCTTGGTGTTATAAGTCTGCATGCAGAGGCCGGCTTTGTAACCTTCGTCATTCTGGCCCCAGTAGCTGCCGCCCAAAACATAAGCGATGCCGTCTATGCAAACTGCGCCGCCGCCATACTGGCAGCACCAGCTGCCGCTGAAGTGGTCGGCCTTGTAAGCTCCTGACGAACCGCTCCAAGCGCCATAGGAGCTCTCGGGATCCTGTTTGGGTTTTCTGTTAGGATTGTAAATACTGAAGGTGCCGTCCCAAGAGGGGTAGCCGCCATGCAGGAAGAATGAAGGCGTTCCGGACTCGTCGAAGTCCCAAAGGAAGGCCTGGTTGCTACCGCACTGTACGCCGTCGCCGGCCACGCCTTCCTGAACCTGCCAGGAATCTTCGTTGTCGTCTATCCACCTAGCAGCACATTTCCCCGCCTCCATATTGACATACGTCGGAGGTCCGGAACCGTCCCACTTGGAGGAATCCCAGGAGTCGTTCGCCACGTCGTAGATGTGGAACTGCACGCTGCGGTTGAAGGAGAAGGCCTCACCGTAGGTGTTGCTGGGCCACATATAGCCGGGATTAACGAGATCGCCCTGGGGCCTGTAGCTGGGGTCGGCTTTCTTCTTCACCCAGTCATCCATGGTGGAGAAATACAGACCGAGACCGGAAAGACCAATATTGCAGGTCTGGCCCGCGGCGATCATGTATTTGCCGTTAAGATAAGCGCCGCAACCCATGAAAGTCGGCCAGTAACCGACCACTTCGCGGAAGGGGTCGTCGGTCGCCACGAATTGGACGTTGGTGGAGACAAGCTGGGCTTTCCTCGCAGATTGACTGTTAAAGAGCTCGACAATTTTGTTGGTCGGGCAGGGAACGTCGCAGTCGTGGTACCATTCCAGTTTGTCCGTACGGACAGACGGCCTGGAGGAGTCATAGTACCTGTACGGCCACCAGGAGGGGTTCTGGGCTTTCTCGGTCCAAATCTCGTCGGCCATAAGCTGGCCAAGGAAGGAGAACGCCAGAAGGAAAAGCATTAAGCGTTTCATCAGTGCATCCTTTTTTGTTGGTTAAAAAATGAATTTCCTAGTGTTTTTATTATACCAAAAAAAGCGCGCCCCGGAAGAGGCGCGCTTTTTGGTTTTTGCCAGCGGAAGGCTTACTTTCTTCTGAGCATGGCAACAGCCAGGGCGATCAAGGCCAGACCGCAGAGCGGTTCAGGTATGAAGGCCCAGCCCACGTAACGGTCGCCGTACTGCGTTTCGGGATCCGTCTTGTACCAGGTGTTGGCGACGAAGTTCGGAACTTCGTTGGTGTAGTCCGTGAAGTCGATCTGGTAATAGATGTCGTCCAGTTCGTAAGTCACGCCGTCGGTGTAGTAGGCGTCGCCGCCAGGGCCGCCGATGTCGTAGTACTGGTTGTACTGGGACAGGACCGCGTAATCTTCGTGCCCCTGGAGGATGAACGCGCCGCCGGTGGCGTACGAGCAGGTCCACATAGGCTCATATTCGTAGTCCTGATCCGGGATCTCCGCGAAGATGTTGCTGGTGCAGACCTGGGCGGCTCCGTACCAGGAATCCTGGAAGTTGGAGCTGATGCCCACGCAGACGCCGCCGTTGGAGTGCTGCTTCGTGAAGGTATTGGCCGTGATGTAGGCGAAGTTCGTGTTGGAGCTGTCGTCGCGGGCAGGATACCCGTTGTGATAGATGCCTCTGGTGAAGCCCTCAAAGAGGTTGTTGTTGATCGTGATGTCGTCCGGACCGATATTGCCGTGATAGGTCAGGCCGATGTAGTAGAAGTGCTCCCAGTTGGTGACCTGGTTGGTGGTCACGTCATAGCACTCCCCGTCGAACATGCCGTAGAAGTAGTTGTTGTCGATCTGGACGCCGTTGGCATTGTTGATGCCGATCAGTTCCGTCATGTTGGGGAGGCTGGCGCCCACGCCCGTTGTCACGATGTTGGTGTCGGGATATGAGCCGTCCAGGATGAAGTTGCTGAAGCGGACGTGGTCGACGTTCTCCATCTTGATGGCGGGCGTTTCGTCCCAGACGTCGCCGCCCGTTCCCTTGTGCCACTTCTTGTCGCCGGGAGTCAGAAGCGGACGGTCGATCTGGTCGACGAAATATCCGGTGACGGAAATCGGTTTGTCCGTCGTCTCGCCTTTCACCCAGAGGTAGGACTTCTTGGAAAGATCAAGCGTCCAGTCGGTGACGTGCTGGGAGTCGCCGGCGTAAACGGCGGTCGCCACGGAAAGCGTGATCTGGCCTTCGTCCGCGGAGCCGTTGGGGACGGCCTCAAAAGCGTAGGCCAAGGTCTTCCAGGCGGTCTCGGGCGTCATGCCGTCGTTGTCGTCATTGCCTTCCGGGCTGACGTAGTAGGTGTTGGCGTAGTTGCTCACCGTGAAGGTGTTGCTGCTGCCGTCATAGGAGTTGTAGGTCATGGTGTAGACGACCGTGCTGGGACGCGGGCAGTTTTCACCGATCGTATAGTCGAAGGTCTTGGTGACGCCGGGCTGAATCTCGCCGGAAGCGGGGCTGATGGTCGCGCCTTCGGTGTCGCTGGCGAAACTGTAGACAAGGTTGACTGTTCCTTCGTTTTTGACTTCGAAAGATTTGGTCGTCGGCTTCAAGGTTATGTCCTTGGTCTTGCTGAAACGGGCGATCGGGCGCGGCATGTCGGCCTTTACGCCGATCGACATGGACTCTTCGCCCCAGGTCAGGTTAACCTGTCCGCTAACCGGCCCTTGGACTTTCGTGCGGTCGATGGCAAGGAATTTCTTGATCTCGGAGTTCTTGGGAACGGTTATTGCGGCATCCAGTTCCAGCCATGGCTCCGCGCACTTGAGATTGACTTCCAAATCATGGGCGGAAACGTTGTAGAGGCTGATCTCAACACTGTCTTCCGTTTGTCCGTAGTCGATGGTGGAGGGAGAGACGTAGAGGTCCTGGGTGGGCATGTCGCCGATCCAGAGACGGCTGCCCGCAACTTCCTTGCCGGTCACGGGGTCCTTGCTCAGCATGGATCCGCCGAAAAGGAGCTTGCCGTCTTCCGTGACGGCGCAGGAAGCGTAGTAGGCGGCCACGGGCAGCCTGGTGGTGTGGACCACCGCGGATTTCAGGACTGTATTGACGATCTGGAAAGCGTCGATCGGAACGAGCTTGTCATTCTCGTCTTTGGTACGGCCTCCGATGGCGTAGATGACGCCGTTATAACCGACCACGGCAGGCGCCGTGACCGGGATCTGCAGTTCGAGGTCGCTGTCCACGAACTGGTACTTGTTTGTGGCGGTCTCCATCACGCGGATCTTGGAAGAAACGGAACTGTCGCCCAGGAGGTAGATCTTGCTGCCCCAGGTCGCGATGCCGAAGTCAACCAGGTTCTGCGCATAGATATTTTCGTAAGTTGTCCACTGGTCAGACTTAGTGTTGTAGGTCTGCATATTGAGGCCGCCGGAGCCCCAGAAGCCGCCGCCGATGACATAAGCGATGCCGTCGATGCAGACCGCGCCGCCGCCGTATTGAGCCACTTCGCCGCCGTTGAATTTATTGGCATTGGAAGACCCGCTCCAAGCGCCGTAGGGGCTTTCGGGATCGTTTTCAGGTTTCTTGTTGGGATTGTAGATCTGGAAGTTGCCGTCCCAGTTAGGATATCCCGCGTGGATGAAGAAAGAGGGCGTTCCCGACTCGTCGAAGTCGTAAAGGAAAGCCTGGTTGGAGCCGCAGCGGGCGCCGTCTCTCATAACCGCTTCCTGAACAACCCATTCATTCTCCGAAACACGAGCGGGGCATTTGCCGGATTCCATGTTTACAAAGGTCGGAGGTCCAGACCCGTCGTATTTGGAGGATTCCCAGGTGTCGCTTGCCACGTCGTAGATGTGGAACTGCACGCTGCGGTTATAGGAGAAACCTTCGTCAACGCCGGCGCTGGCGTTGTCAAAAGTGTTGCTCGGCCACCAATAGCCATAGTCGTTCAAACCGTCGCCGATCTTTTCCCCGCTCTCAACAAATTTATTATAGGCATACATGCCGCGTTTAGGAAAAGTCAGTTTCGTTTCTTGGTTTCTCAAAGCGTAATTGCACATTTGCCCGGCGGCGATCATGTATTTGCCGTCAAGGTAGGCGGCCGCACCGTAGAAGGTCGGCCAGTAGCCCGGAACTTCCTTGAAGGGGTCGTCGGTGGCTACCAGCTGGATATTTGTGGAGACGAGCTCCGCCTTTCTCCAGGTCGAACCGTAGAAAGCTTTGACTGTTCTGTTAGTCGGGCAGGGGGGATCCATTGTGGCATAGAATCGAATGAAATCTTCCCTGGCAGAGGAGCGTTTTGGGTCGTAATGACGGTACGGCCACCAGGAAGGGTTCTGGGCTTTTTCCGTCCAGATCTCGTCGGCCAGGAGCTGGCCCGTCAGGAGGAAAAGAACTAGGAGCAAAAGAAAACGTTTCATGTTGTCCTTATCTCGTTGGTTAAAAGTTTCGAAGGGAATATAGAAACCCCTTAACTAAGGTGTATTATAACAAAACGCAAGCGAAAAATAAACCTGATTCCATCGCCGGGCGCGATTTTTGCTACAATCAAAGCATGAACAAACTACTTATCATCCCCTGCTTTTCGGCCGCCTGGAAGAGCTTCAGCAAATGGTGGCTGATCCTGTGCCTAGTGGCGGCCGTCCCCTGCCTTTATTCCCTTTTCCTCGTGAGCGGAGACATCAAAACAAGCCTTAAAGAAACTCGAGAGGAACTGCAGGCCTTCTCCGAAATAATGAACGACGACTCCGCGGACGGAATGGAGAAGGTTGAAAAGCTCCAGCGCTATCTGGAAGATTATCAGGCCAAAAAGAAAGAGAACGTGAAGGGAAAAAAGAGCTTCGCCATCCTGGCCGGGCTCGTCATCGTAACGATCGTTCTGCAGGTCGTGCTTATCCTCTACTCAAAGAGAGCCACCGCCAAAGATGACGAGGAAGGCCGCAAAGACCTGAACCGGGGGCTGGCGCGCTCCCTGCTTTTGTCACTCTCCTACATTGTTCTGGCCTTCGTGAAGCTGACGCCCTTTGTCATTTTGTTCTTCCCGGCCGCGATCGTGGGGCTCATTTTCGTCTTCATATCCCCTCTTCTCGCGCTTCTGGTCTTCTTGCTCTGGTTCCTAGGGGGCTTGTGGTTCTACTCCCGCTGGTATTTCACGGACTACATCATCACCGAGACCTCCGCCAATCCCTTCACGGCTCTGGGAGAAAGCTGGTCCCTTACGAAGGGCAACCAGTTCGCGGTCTGGGTGCTGGTTTTGACAGCCTTTGTGCTGCACATCCCCGCCTTTTTCACCCTGGGCCTTTCCACCATCCCGACGCGTTCCTTCGACTTTACGCTGCGCGCCATGGCATACAGGCAGCTTAAAGGGGAAGCATGAAACTTCGGGCGGTCGCCTGCGTAGCCGCGAACGGCGTAATCGGAAGAGCGGGCTACCTCCCCTGGAACGTTCCGGAGGATATGGCGCGTTTCAAAGAATTGACCATGGGGCACGCGCTAATCGTGGGACGCAAGTCTTATATGGGCCCCCTGGTCGGCCGCAAACTCGTTATTTTGAGCCGTAAGGGGTTTTCGGCGCCGGAGGGTATAGAGATAGCCAAAACGAAAGAAGAGGCCCTTAAAATCGCTCTGAGCGCAGACCCCGAGCCTTTCGTCATAGGCGGCGCGGAGGTCTACAAACTGTTCGAGCCGGAAACAAGTGTGATATACCTCACGCGCTTAAAAAAAGAATACTCCGGCGACACGCTTTTCCCAATCGATCTAAAGGGATGGGAAAAAACGGAAGAGAGCGCTTTTCCGGAAGGCGTTTTCGAGACCTGGGCGAAAGCTCAGCGCATGCGGTAAACAAGATAGGCGCCGACGCCCAAAAAGACGACGTTGGCGGCCCAGCAGGCGACGATGGCGTTGACTTTCCCTTCCTTGGCAAGGTTGATGAGCAGATACGCCACCACGAAATAGCCAAGGCATAGGATAATGCTCGTAAGTACGCCCTTCATCATGCCGGCCCTGGTGTGGAAGATGCCGAACGGCGCGGCCAGAAGCACGAAGACGAAACAGGCGAAAGGCATAGCGTAGCGCCTGTGCAGATCGGCCTTAAGGGAGTAATAGCGGCTGGACTCCTCTTTCACGGTGCGGGCGGCGTTCTTCAGCTCTTTCAAGTTCATGTTCATCTCGTCGTCGATGGCGTGGCTGAAGATCACATCCGGCGTCTCGTCGTAAACGGAGATCCTTCTCTTTTTGTAAGTGGAAGTGTCCTTGGGCTTCTCGTCGGCGTCGTAGATGATCTCCTTGACGTTGAAGAAATACCAGCCGTAGCCGGCGATGTATTCGGCGCTCTCGGCTTCCAGCTGCCTTATGATGCGGCGGGTGCTGGGCTTGTAGTGCCTGATGGAGATGTAGCGGAACTTGTTGGGATCGTCGGTCGCCTGGAGGTTCCAGATGCGGTTGGCCTTCGTGTTCTCGAAAGTGACAAATGATGTGTTCTGACCCTGGCTGATGCTCTGCGTCAAAGTCGAAGCTTTCTTCGGCATGATCTCCTGGGCTTTCCTCCTGGCGATCGGCCCGCAGTATTCGGAAAGGCCGAAAGTGGCCAGCGTGATCAAAAAGGCGCAGCAAAGGTACGGCCTGATGATCCTGGTAAGCGCGATGCCGCTGGCGCGCATGGCGATGATCTCGTTCGTCCTGGAAAGGTTGCCAAGGCAGTAAAGGATCGCGAGCAGCACCGCGAACGGCATGACTATAGAGAAGATCTCGGGGATCCTCATGACGTAGAAAGTCGCTATCTCGCTGACGGTCTTCTCCTCCTCAAGGAAGTCGGAAAGGTTGTTGGTCATGTCGTAGGCGAAGAACAGGACCAGAAAGGCCGCCAGGCAGTAGAAGAGCGGCAGGAAGAAAGACTTTATGAGATAACGGTCGATAAGCTTCATAGTTTTCAGATTTCCTTTTTGGGAAGCAGCTCCGGTTCGTAAAAAGACTGCTTTTGAGGCTTTTTCTCAAACAGATGCGCGAACAAAAGGCGCCAGACCATAAAGACAGCCTCGTAAACGATCTTTTTGTTCATTTTGGAGATGCCGTTGCTCCTCTCGTAGAAAATGATCGGCACTTCCCTGATCTTGAATCCCTTGAGCCAGGCGTAGTAAGTCAGCTCTATCTGGAAGGAGTAGCCGTTGGAACGAATGTTGTCCATGTCGATAGCTTCGAGAACTTTTCGCCTGAAACACTTGAACCCGCCCGTCGCGTCGTTGGCGGGAAGACCGGTTATGATCTTGACGTACATCGTGGCGAAAACGGAAAGCAGAACGCGGCGCAAGGGCCAGTTGATGACGCTTATTCCGGAAGTGTAGCGCGAACCGAGGACAAGGTCGGCATGACTGGCCACGTGCAGGAAATCCGCCACGTAAGAGGGGTCGTGGGAAAAGTCGCAGTCCATCTCGAAAACGAACTCGTAATCCCGCTCAAGGGCCCAGCGGAAGCCCGCGATGTAAGCAGTTCCCAAGCCCAGTTTGCCTTCGCGGTGAATGGCGTGGGTAAGGTGATCTTTTTCGCAGAGCTCGTCAACGACGGCGCCCGTGCCGTCCGGCGAATTGTCGTCGATAAAAAGAAGGCCGATGGAAGGATACAGCGATCTGAGAGCGTCGTGCATCCTGACGACGTTCTCCCGCTCGTTGTAGGTCGGTATGATGATAAGGGCGCGGCCCTCGTTTTTCTTGGCTTCCTCAGTCATAATTATTCATTCTGTGAACAGTAAGGATAACAGAAAGCGGAAAACAAGTCAACAAAAGCTCCCACTCTCCTTCTTTACATTGAAAGCTCCTTTTGCTACAATGCTTCCTACCAATTTGAGAGAAAATGGGCCGGTAGCTCAGCTGGGAGAGCGCAGCGTTCGCAATGCTGAGGCCGAGAGTTCGATCCTCTTCCGGTCCACCAAATATTAAGCCTTTCCGCTATGGAAAGGCTTTTTTGTTTTTTGCTTCTGATAAGGGTATAAAAAAACGGCCCGCTTGCGCGGGCCGTTCTTTTTGCTCCTCTAAGGAAGATTAATACACATGAGTGGATTCTTCTTCCACGACCGGGTTCTTGAGCAGGTCGGAGTTCAGGTAGGATTTGATACGAGCATCGCCAACGGCTTCGCCTTTGGCTTTGATCGTCCAAGTCACAGCCTGCTTCGGCACGAGAACAGGAACGGTCTCGAAGGTCACTTCTTTGCCGGTGACAGTGCCGTTGGTGGCGCCGCCGCAGGAGATCGGGGTGATCTCGGCCGGGAACACGACCTTCATCGTGATGTTGGAGTCATCAGCAGTGCCCTGGTTGGTCACGGTGATGGTGTAGGTCACTTCTTCAGCGGGCTCAGCATCGAGCTGGATCGGGTCGGGATCGTCGACCATTTCGATCAGCAGAGCGGCCTGGCCGTACCACTTGGTGTTGCAGCAAGCCTGCTTGGTCACACCGTCGATGGTGGTGGTGGCGCAGTTGGTGGTTTCGCCGACCACAGGAGAGGTGGCGACCACGCTGAACTCAACTTTCTGGCCGGGGCCGAGGGACGGGACAGTCCAAGTGCCGCCCTGAGCGCCATTGGCGTCGAGGACCTGCAGATTGGCGCCGGGCTGTTCGGAAACGGTGAAGTTCTCGAACGTGGTGTCGCCAGTGTTGACCACGGTGATGGTGTAGTTGGCTTTCTTGTTGACCAGCTGGGATTCGGTGCCGGACTTGTAGATCTCAAACTGAGGCTTGAAGACCTTGGTGCAAGCCTGAGCTTCGGCCTGGTTGGTGTTGTCGCCCTTAGCGGTGACTTTGTTGCAGTAAGTGCCGCGATCTTTGGCAACAGCCTGGAAGGAAGCGGTCTTGACGCAGCCGGGGATCATGTCGCCGGCGGTCATGGTGAAGGTGCGGGCTTCAGGATCGGAGGTGAGATAGACGCCCTCGGGGAGAGTATCGGTCACGACCACGTTCTTGGCCAAGCCGGAACCAACGTTCTTGATGGTCACGGTGTAGGTGAAGGGCTGGTCGACCAGAGCGGTCTCAGGAGCGGTCTTTTCGACTTCGATTCTGGGGTTGGTGGCTTTGACCACGAAGCAGGTACGGGGGTAAGCAATGACGTAAGCGCACTGCTTGAAGGTACCTTCCTGGTTGGCCTGCCAGTTGATCTCGATGTTCTGGCACTGGAAAGCATCCAGGTCGCCGAGAGTCCAGGTCAGGGACGTGCCGTTGACCTGAGCGGCAGGAGTAGAGCTGACATAGGTCAGACCTTCCGGAACGGAGCTCTTGACCGTGACTTCCGCCACATCCTGATTCGGGGTGACGATCATCTGGCTGGTGAACTGTTCGTTCAAGCTGACTTCAGTGGTGCCGGCATACTGGATGCCGACCAAGCTGGTGCAAGCGGCGGAACCGTTCTGGGTGATGGGGGCGCAATCAGCGATGGCGCTGCCGGCGACTAAGCAGGCAACGAGGCTGAGGGCCATGAGGCTTTTGAGAAGTTTCACTTCTTTTCTCCTTAGTTGTTAAACGTTTAACTGTTATGGCGGGCGCTACCCGCCTTTTGCTTATGGAACTAAAAAATATCAGTACAGGTGCGTGGATTCCTCTTCGCAGACCGGAGTCTCAAGCAAGTTGGTCTTCACGTATACTCTGAGACGCGCGTCGTCGACGCTCAGAGCCTGGGCCTTTATTCTATAGATTATTTCCTGTTTGGGCTGGATCGTCGGGACAGGAGCGAAGATGACCTTCTGGCCCTGGATCTGGCTGCCGATGGCTCCGGACACGGCCAGAGGCTTCAAGCTGTTCGGGAAGACCGCCGTAACTTCGACGTTGCTGTCCTGAGCAGTGCCCTGGTTCATGACGGAGATGGTGTAGACCGTTTCGCCGCCGATCTCGACCGGGTCGGGATCATCGACCACCTCGACTCTGACAGCCGGCATGCCGCGCCAGACGGTCGGGGCTTCAGCCTGTCTGCGGAGTCCTTCGCGGCACTCAGCAGTGACGGTGTTGACATGCGTGCCGGGCGTGTGGCAGGTGACGGTCACGTTGAAGGTCTGGGACTGGCCGGGGCCGAGCGTGTTGAGATGCCAAATGACCTGGTTGCCCTGGACCTGGCCTCCGCTGGAGGAGACGTAAGTCGTATGCGGCGGCAGGGTGTCGACGACCACGACGTCGGTCAGGCCGGCGTCGCCCGGGTTCGTAACGACGATGTTGTAGTTAGCCTTGCGGCCGAGGAACTGGCTGGGCGTGCCGTCCTTGGTCAGCTGCAGCTGGCGTTCCTGAACGACCGTGCAGGCCGTGGATTCAGCCGTGCCGGCGTTGGAGGTCGTCACGACCGCGCGGTTGCAATGCCTGCCGCGGGCGACAGCCTGGGCGGACAAGGTAAGCGTTCTGGATTCGCCGGGAGCGAGGGAGCCGATCTCCTGGCTGAGCTGGGAGGAGCCGCTGCTGTGGCGGAGACCCTCAGGCAGATAGTCGTTCAGGACCACGTTCTTAGCGGTGCCGTCGCCGACGTTGCTGATCGTAATGGTATAGGGAACGTTCTCGCCGAGGACCGCGGTCTCAGGGCCGGTCTTCTCGATGGCGATGCGCGCTCTCACCGTCTTGGCGGCGGAGCAGGAGCAGCTCGTCGTCTGCAGGAAAGCGCAGAGCTTGAGATCGACATCGTTGACGGAGCGGTACTGGACCTGGAAGGTTCTTTCCTCTCCCTTTTCAACGCTGCCAAGATCCCAGACGATGTTGTTGCCGGATCTGGTGGCCTGGGGCTGCGTGCCGACGCACTCGAGGCCGTTGGCCATCGGATGGACGACCTGGCAGGTCTGGTAGCGGTTGGCGGCTCTGAAACGGATGACGCAGACCTGGCTCTCGCCGACCTGCCATTCGCCGGGGGCCGTGACGACGATCTCGTCGGTGCCGCCGCAGGAGAAGGCTCTCGGGGCGTAGGTGCGGACCGGAGCGGGAGCGGGCTCGTCAGCGAACGCGTCGCCGTCGGCAACCGCGTTGCCAACGAAAAGGCATACCATGGCCGTCAAAGCGGCCAGACTAAGAAGTTTTGTACGAATATTCATCACGGTCTCACACACAAGTTGGATTGTTAACTAGGCACATTCTACCAAACCTCACTCCGATAAGTCAAGTAAGCGCCCTTGGAGGGTCACTGTTTTTTCACCTCCGCCCCGTCTACTGTGAGCGTCCAGTTGCCCGGAGGCATAAGCTGAGGCTTCACGCTGCCTTTCACAAGCTTATACTCGGCCGTGCAACCCGTATCCTGGTCTTTAAGGGTGAAGCTTTCCGTTTGCCCGCCCGGGAAGAAGCGCCAGACTTCCCGGCCGTCCAGGTAATAGCGCGATTCGTCGGTCATGCCCAGACCGCAGCCGCCGGCCAGCAATCTTCCTTCCTTGTCCTCGGGATCGAGCTTTTCGGCGCGGGAGGCCGCGGCGTCCCTGCTGACTTCTTCCCTTGACGCGACCGCGGCGGAGACGTTCAGTTTGCCTTCCGCGCCCTTGGGCAGGTATATTTTGACCGTGCGGGCGGCCGCCGAGTATTCCGTCTTGACAGGCTCGCCGTTGAAGAGCGCGCCCTCGAAAGAAGAAACATTGCGAATTGTGACTGTGTAGCCTCTGTCTTTCATCTGCCCCTTGAAACTGCCCCTCTGGTCGCCGATCATGACGAAATGGCTGTTGAGCTGGCGTATGTAGCGGAAATTCGTGTAAGCGTATTCGCCTTTCTTGTAATTCGGCGTAATGCCGTCGTCCTCGTAAAGGCTGTAAGAGCCCTCGCCGTCGCCGTCCGTCGGGAAGATCATGATGTCGATGGTTTCCGGCAGGTCGGCCATTCTCTTGCCCATCCTGCCCAGAGGCAGCGGCGTCCCCTTCTTCACGAAGAGCGGCATTTCCATTATCCCGCGGGCCACGAGCGCGTATCCTTTGTCGTAGCTTTCGCCGGTGAAGTAATCGGCCCAGCCGTCCGAGGGAAAATAGACGACTTGCGAAGCGAGCCAGTCGCTTCCCCTGCCCGGCTTGGTTATGGGCGCCGAGAGCATGTGGTCGCCCAGCAGATATTCCTGGGGATTCACATAGGAATCACGCTCGGATGGATAATCGTAATACAGAGGCCTCATGAAAGGCAGGCATTCCTCGTAGAGCTTGTGCGCGCCCGTATATATATAGGGAAGAAGCTGGGAGCGCAAAGCGTAGCTGTTCTTAAGGGAAGGCTCGAACTCTCCCCACAGCCAGGGCCGGCGGTCGAGCGTTTTGTCGTAAGTGGAATGGATCCTGAAAGAGGCGGTGGTGGCGCCGAACTGCAGCCAGCGGGCGTAGAGCTCGGGATCCCTTCTGCCGTAGTGCCCGCCCATGTCGTGCGACCAGTAGCAGCAGCCGGCGTTGGCGGAACAGGAATTCATGGCGATCTCGAAAGCCAGCATCGGCCAGCAGCAGCCGGTGTCGCCGGAAAACTCGATGGGGTACTTCTGGTCGCCAAGACCTCCCCAGCGCGCAAACGAGAGCCCTCGCTGATCCGGCCTGTCGGTGTGCTCGTAGTAGAGCTTGTTCAGCCAAGTCCAGTGTTTCAGGCCGGGAACGCCGGAAACATGAGGATACAGGCTGTCCTGCTGCCAGTCCACCCACCAGACGTCCACGCCTTCCTTTTCAAGAGGTTCGTGGGCGTATTTGAAATAGGCGTCCATATATTTCTTGCTGCCGGCCTGGAAGGGCACGATCCTTCCGCCCTCCGTGCTCTCCCCTATGGCTTTCATGAAATCCTCGTAGCACCATTCGTGGTCCCTGATGCCGTCGGCAGGGTGAACATTGAGGGCGATGTGCAGTCCTTTTTCCCTCATTTCCTTCAGGAGATCCTCGGCGTCCGGCAGCAGTTCCCGGTTCCAGGTCCAGCCCGTCCAGCCTTTGTCTACCCAGAATCCCTTGGTGGCTTTCCTGTCGTGCCACTCCATGTCCCAGACCAGGACGTCCAGGGGATAGCCTTTCTCCTCGTATTCCTTTACCAGGTTGCGGTAATCGTCGGAAGTGTAGGAGTACCAGCGGGAATACCAGGAGCCGAAGGTGAAGCGCGGCGGCATGGGGATCTTTCCGGAAACGTCGCAGAGTTCCTTAAGCCCTTTCTGATAGTCCTTGCCGTAGCAGAAGAGGTAGACGTCCATGTCCCCTTCCCTGACTTCTCTGACCTTGGCCTCGCCATCGACGACGAGGGGCTTCGTCGTGTCGTCATACATAAACCAGCCTTCCTTCGTCATGAGCCCGTCGTCAAGCTCGAAAGGCTCCCACTTGGAATCCAACGTTCCGGTGCTGCCGCCCAAGTTGTGCAGCTTGGGCTTGCCGTAGGAGGGCCGCCAAACCATGATGCCCGGCATGTGCACGCCGAAACAATGGTCGGGCATCGAGCCTTCCGGGTGATTCCTGTCCACGAAAAAGATGATGCTCTTCGTCTTGACGAGGATCTGGTCGTCCTTGTCCTCAATCTCGAAATCGAAGAAATCCATTTCCCTCTTCTGGGCGAAAAGCGTCTGCTCGTCGTGGAAGGTCCCCCTCTCTATCCTTACGCAGCCTTCGTCGATGATGGAAAGCCTGAGCAGCCCGTCGATGATCATGGGGTTGGCTTTAACGGTCGGGGTGACAGCCGTGGACACCTCGGTTCCTTTCACTCCAGCGAACAGTGTCGCGCAGGCCAGGAACGCCAGCAGAAAAATGTTGAACATATGTATCTCCTTAGTATTTTAATTCCAGTTCCGAAAAGCGCAGCGTCTTTTCCCCGCCGCGGCTCGGAGGCAGAACAATGGGTTCCGTGCTGCCATTCTTGAAGTTCAGCGTAATAGTGTCCTCGCTTCCCTCTTCAGTTATTGTCGCTTCCTCAACGACGCCGCCCGGGAAGAAGCGGTAAACGTCCCTGCCGCGGTAGCCGTAAGCGCTCTCGCTCGTTTTGCCCAGACCGCAGCCGGCCACGAGAAGTTTACCCTCCTTGTCGCCCTCGTCAAGCAGATCCTGGCGCCTCTTTGTTTCCGCGGCGGCAATATCCTTGGGTTCGACTGTGGAAGCTTCAATCACAAGATCTCCCGGGAGCGTATCGGCCAACGCTACTGTAAGCGTCCGCTTTTCGGGATCGAATTCCGCCTGAACGTCCTGATCCTGGAACTTCACCGCCGTATAGGAAGCCACGTTGCGCAGAACGACCCTGACTGGGCGAGCGGAATATTTACCCTTGAAATCGCCCTTCGTCTCCCCTATCGTTATGATATGCGTGCAGCCTTCGCGCTGATAAGCAAAGGGTGTGCGCGCGCATTTCCCTTCCTGATAAGCTTTGCTGACGCCGTCGTCCTCGTAAAGCTCGCTCTCACCTGTCCCGTCGCCTTCGGTCGGGAAGATCATGACCGTCAGTTCGTTTGGCAGATCGGCCATCCTTTTACCGGTCTTGCCGAGAACCAGAGGATAGCCTTTTTTCACAAAGAGCGGGAATTCGTAGAGATCTGCGCTGACAAGGGAAAAGCCTTTGTCATAACTTTCGCCTGTGAAATACTGCGCCCAGCCGTCGCTAGGGAAATAGACGACTTTCGTGGAGACGAACGATTTTCCCCTACCGTGCTCGGCAATAGGCGCCGCCAGCATGCCGTTCCCCAGGAGGAATTCCTGCGGGGTGACGTAAGCCTGCTCGTCCTTCGGGAAATCATAATAAAGAGGCCTCATGAACGGCAGCGATTCTCTGTATAGTTTTTCCGCCGCGGTGTAGATGTACGGCATAAGCACGGACCTAAGGTCGAAACTGCCACGCGCCGACTTCTGAGCATAGTCCTGCCAGAACCAGGGGCGCTTGTCAATGTTGCCGCAGGAATGGAGTCTAAAGACTGCCGAAATGGCGCCGAACTGCAGCCAGCGGGCGTAGATCTCTCCATCTTCCCCGGCGAAGAAGCCGCCCAAGTCATGCGACCAGTAGCAGCAACCAGCGTTGGCGGAAACGGGCGTCATGCAGATCTGGAACTGCAGCTCCTCCCAAGTGCCGCCGGTATCGCCGGAAAATTCCACGGGATGCTTCTGGTCACCCAGGCCGCCCCAGCGCGCCAGCGACAAGCCTCTGCGTTCCGGCCTGTCGGTGTATTCGTAATAAAGTTTGTTTAGCCAGGACCAGTGGCTCAAACCGGGAACGCCGGTGACGTAAGGCACGAGATAATCCTGCTGCCAGTCCACCCACCAGACGTCCGCGCCCTGGGCTTCCAAGGGATCGTGCGCGTACTTGAAGTAGGCGTCCATGTATTTTTTGCTGCCGTCCTGGAAAGGAATGATCCTTCCGCCCTCGGTGCTCTCGCCCATGGCCTGCATAAATTCCTCGTAGCAGAAGTCGGTGTCACGGATGCCGTCGGCGGGATGTACGTTCAGGGCGATGTGTAGTCCTTTTCCGCGCATTTCCTTAAGAAGGTCCTCCGCGTCCGGCAAAAGCTCCCTGTTCCAGGTCCAGCCCGTCCAGCCCAAAGTTCCGCAGTGGCCGAGGCCTTTGTTGCCTTTCCTGTCGTGCCACTCCATATCCCAGACCAGCACATCCAGAGGATACCCTTGCTCTTCATATCCCTTCACGATATTGCGGTAATCCTCGGAAGTGTACATGGCGTGGCGTGAATACCAGGAACCCATGGCGAACCTGGGCGGCAGCGGGATCTTTCCCGAAACGTCACAAAGCTCCTCCAAGCCCAGCCTGTAATCGTTCCCGTAGCAGAAAACATACATGTCCTGGTCCAGCGGGCCGTATTCCCTCACAGCCGGGTTCCCGTCCGCTTTGATGAGCGCCGTCTTGGTATCGTCTATTACGCACCAGCCTTCCTTTTTCATGAACCCTTCGTCAAGTTTGCACGCACCCCAGCTTCCGTCCAGCGTGGCGATCGATCCGCCAAGGTCTTCCAGGTCGGGCACGCCGTTGTCTCCGTGCCAGCAGCCGTAGCCGGGAACGTCCACACCGTAGTTGCCGCCATCCATGCGGTCCAAAAAGCGGTGGCGGTCCACGAAGAAGATGAGCTTCTTCGTCTTGACTAATATCTGGTCGTCCTTGTCTTCTATCTCGAAATCAAAGAAATCCATTTTGCGCTTCTTGGCGAACATGCTGGGCTCGTCATGGAAGGAGCCCTTCTCCACCCTCATGCAGCCCTCGTTCAGAATAGAGAGCCTAAGTACGTCGTCGATGATCATGGGATTGACTTTCGGCGTCGGCTTCTCCTTGGTAGAAACGTTCGTGCCTTCGTAAGCGAAGGCTTAAAAGCAAACAAGAAGCGATATGAAAAGAGACAGTCGTAACATTAATGTTTCCTCCTGACTTAATTCTAGCAAACTTACCTCTGTCAGAAAAGAGAGACGCGAATTTTCCACTTTCGCCGTCAAGGAAAACGTTCCTGTTTTCCTATTATTGAGGCGGAAACTCTACTTGCGGTTTCCGAATTAAAAACCGTCCGTGACCAAAACGCCATAAACGGTCAATCATCCCGACCCTCTGGACGGTTCGCGCGGGGAATGGTTTCCCGCGCGTTTTTTATTCCGCTTCTATAGTGAATTCAAAAAGCTCGCTGGCCTTGATGCCGTCCAGAACGTAGAGCGCCTTTTTGATCTTCTCCCCTTTCTTGGCTGGGACTTTGTATTCCTGCGCTCTTCCGCTGCGGAAGTCCGTGGCGTACCAGTTCCCGGCGTCGTGCCAGTAGTAGAGCAGGGGCTGACCTTCCGGATCGTAGCTCTTCCCAGCGTCCAATTTGATGGTCGTTCCAGCCTTGGCCTTAAAATAGTTCGTCTCAAGCAAGGCCACGGGCGCCAAATTGACCTTCCGGCATTCCTCCGGTATCACGGTCTCCCGCAGAGCGGGACGCTTGCTCGCAACTAGCTGCGTTCTGATCTCATAAACGCCGCGCATCCTGTCGCCCGCGAAATACTGCTCGTTGAACTCGGACAGAGGCAGCAGATGGAACTCGACATCCGAAGCCGTTTCGATCTTAATAAGAAGCAGACCCTCCACGTGCCAAACGCTGGGCGTGCAGGGTGCGTCCTTGGTCGCGTCATTTTCATCGGTCGTCATGCCGAAGGGATTCCAAACGTAAGTCCTCCCGTCGAAGCGGTCGGTGTAGACGGAATCCCAATTCTTGTCGGTTTCGGTCGGAATGAGATATTTCCCCTCTTTGTCGGTGTAGCCCTTGAATTTCGGAACGTCTGCGAAATATTTGTCCGCGAAGGAATTTATCTTCCCGTGGGAAACGTGGTAGATGTAGACCGCCGCGTCTTTCAGAGGCTCGTCATTCACATCGTAGATCTTCAATATGTTTTCCGAGATCGGAATGAACCTTCCCTGCGTCCCCCAGAAACGCGGCCCGCGGTAGCCCGAGCAGTAGACGATCTTCCCGGCGTTGGAACGGTTGATCCACATATGGCAGCCGCTCATCAAGGGCGTGTAGGCGGAGCCGCAGGGCACGTTCTCCGCGGAACTGTACATGATGTCGGAGCCGAACTTCGGCATTCTGCTTCCGCCGGCGTAATATTTCCCCTCCTTGTCCTTCAATAAAACGTTGTGCCACCTGACGGGATAAGAATAAACATCCGGCAGCGCCAGGCAGGTGTGCCCCAGCTCATGCACCACCGAGGCGTTCAGCGAAGAGAAGTGCGGCGCGCTTGCCTGATGCGAGGCGCGGTCATTGGGATTGTCCGTTATGGGGAAACCGCCGTCCCTGTATTCCTCCATTTTGTTATAAACATTGTTCTTGTCCTTTTCCCAGTAATGGTATACAAGGTTGTCGATCCTGTATTTCTCCTTGATACCCTCCGGGCAAATGTCGGGATACTTTGTATCCAAAAGCAGCTTATCCAATTTCAGCTTGTGCCCCGCCACCCAGTCGAACATCGAAAAAGAACCCACGCAGTTCATTTTCCTTTCCTGGAAATAATTCGTGGTGACCATGGGCGAAAAGGCGAACCACAAGGGCCTCGCGTCGCACCACTCGCTCACCTTATTATTCACCAGGCACAAGTCGTTATCCAGCGCCACCTCAGCGTTCATCATTAAGCTTTCTTTCGGGAAGGTCCAAACGAAGGAATACTTCCTGATCTGCTGCGGCTCGAAACTTTCCAGATCCACGGATTTGCTGCACAAAGGCGCTGACTCCTCCCCCACCCAGAAGCGCAGCTTCAAGCCATTAGGCGAAGCGATAGGGCCGTAGTTGGCCACATGCACGACAGACGTCACCTGGTCTCCAGGCGCGATCTTGTTCTTCAATTCCTTGTAACTGTAGCGCGGCAAAAGTTCGATGAACTGCACCGCCATATCGGGCTTCTCAGGCGAGATCACTTCCGTCGCGAACTCCGCCTCCTTTCCGCGGTAGACCGCCTGCACCTTAACCTTCCCTTCCGCGACTCCCTCTA
>JAFYHD010000097.1 GCA_017539325.1 bacterium
CACGCCGTCACCTTCGCGGGAGGCTTGGCCAGCAGCGGCCTGCGTCCCGTCGTCGGCATCTATTCGACTTTCATGCAGAGGGCCTACGACCAGATCGCCCACGACGTTTGTCTGCCCAACGCCAACGTTATCTTGGCGCTCGACCGGGCCGGCCTCGTCGGCAGCGACGGCAAGACCCATCACGGCGCTTTCGATCTTTCGTACCTCAGGCATCTGCCCAATCTGAAGATCTTCTCGCCCAGGGACGAGGAAGCCGTGAGATCCGTTTTCGAATACGCCCTTAAGAACGACGGCCCCGTGGCCGTCCGCTATCCGAGAAGGACGATCCCCTACGATCTGCCAAATGAGAACGCTCCCGCTTTCTCAGGCGACGTCACAAAGTGGCAGACCCTGAAAGAGGGAACCCTTTGCGCCATCATCGCCACGGGGCACATGGTCTTCCACGCCCTGAGAGCATCCGAAATACTGAAAGAAAAATACGGGAAAGACGCGCGCGTCATAGACGCCTGCGCCATCAAGCCCCTGGATCTGGAAACGCTCTCCGGTCTAAAAGACATTCCCATCGTTACGATGGAAGACAACGCGCTGATAGGCGGCCTTGGCGAAACGATCGCCTTCCAGCTCAAGAAACCGCTCCTTTCCTTCGGCATACCGGATGATTTCATCGCCCACGGCACGCTTGACGAACTCTACTCCGAGCTCGGCTGGCAGCCGGAGCAGGTCGCCGGCAAAATCGCGGAGGCTTTGTCCTTATGAACGATCTTTCCGCTTTCCTGAACGCTTTGCCGGACGGCATCGTCGCCGTCAGCGAACAGCACATCGTGCTCTTCGCCAACGCCGCGGTCTACGACACCTTGGGCGTCCTTCCCAACAGCATGGTAGGACTGCCGCTGAGCGACTGTCTGAAAGACCAGAACCTTTTGATGCAGCTCGACAAGACCGGGCACGAGTCTTTCCTGACCTTGGAAACGGACGTCAACTATCCCAGGAAGCTGAGGCTGAGGATCAGGATCGTTCCGCTTCAGGAAAAAAGCGGCGAACCGGATCCTCCCGTCGCCATCATCATTTTCACCGACGTCTCGAGGGAACTCTCCACGGCGGAGGACAGGGAACGGAATTCCAAGCTTGAGACCATGCGCCTTCTCACGGCCGGCGTCGCCCACGAACTGGGCAATCCCCTAAATTCCATAATCATGAAGGCCGACCTTACGGAGCGTTTGGTCGCGAAACTTCCGGATTCGGAAACCAAAGAGAAGATCGCGAAAGACCTGGATGTCATAATCGGCGAGAGCGAAAGGTTAAAGAGGATCGTGGAAGACTTCCTGAAAGCCGCCAGGCCCCTTTCCTTCCGCCCGGTCGAGACCGATCTCAAAAAGCTCTGCGAGCGCTGCCTGGCCGTCATGGAGCCGGAACTGCATGCCCGCGACATCGCCATCCAGCAATACCTTTCCCCCGTTCCCCCGGCGCTCCTCGACGAGGACCTTCTCAGCGGCGCCGTCATAAACGTGATCAGGAACGCCGCGGAAGCCATGCCTGAAGGCGGACTGATGATAGTCCGCCTTGAAACGGAAGGCGACTTCTTCAAGCTGTCGGTAAGGGACAACGGAACGGGCATGAGCGAAGAGACCGCCGAAAAAATGTTCGATCCCTTCTACACCACCAAGCAGACCGGAACGGGCCTGGGCATGCTGCAGATCAAGCGCGCCATGGAAGCCCACTCCGGCACGATAGAAATCAAGACCCGCTTGGGCAAAGGCACGACCGTCACCTTAAAGGCGCCTTTGCGCCAAAGCGAGACCCACGTTCTCGATTCCCCGGAGGCAAAATGAAAAAGGTCATCCTTGTCGTCGACGATGAAAAAAACGCCCGCGATAATCTCCGCGAGATCATAGAAGACATCATGGGTCTCTCCATGGTGGAGGCCGACTGCGCGAAGACCGCCATAGAGCTCATCCGCAACCGCGCCTTCGACCTCATCCTGACGGACCTCAGGATGCCGGGCGAATCCGGCATGCTCGTCCTGGAAGAAGCCCAGAAGATCTGCCCCGAAACGCCCGTCATAATCATGACGGCCTTCGGCTCCGCGGACGAAGCCGGCGAAGCGCTCAAAAAGGGCGCCTACGACTTCCTTTCCAAGCCTCTGCGCGCCGGCACGGTCGAAGAGAAGATCGCCGAGACGCTCAAATTGGACGAGAAAGAGGACGCAAAGGACGCCTTCTCCAAGATCATCGGCAGTTCCGACGCCCTGAAAGAAACCATAAAGACCGCCCGCCAGGCCGCGCCGACCGACGCCACCATCCTCATAGAGGGCGAAAGCGGGACCGGCAAAGGGCTCCTCGCGGAATGCATCCACGAAGCCAGCCCGCGCCGCAAAGGCAAATTCGTCGTCATCCACTGCGCCAACACGCCTCAGGACATCCTTATGAGCGAACTCTTCGGGCACGAGAAAGGCTCCTTTACCGGCGCCATCTCGCAGCACAAGGGCAAATTCGAGGAAGCCGGCGAAGGCACCGTCTTCATTGACGAAGTCGGAACGCTCCCCCTGAAAGTCCAGACGATCCTTCTGAGAGTTTTGCAGGACAAGAAATTCGAGCGCTTGGGCGGCAACGAGACCATTATTTCCAAGGCGCGCGTCATCGCGGCCACCAACGAAAACTTAAGCGAGCTCGTCAAAGCCGGGCGCTTCAGGGAAGATCTGCTCTACCGCCTGAAAGTCGTCAGCCTCACCATGCCTCCCCTGAGGGTCAGGAAGGGCGACGTCCCCCTCCTGATCGACCACTTCCTTGCCCAGGCCAACAAAGAGACCTCCAAGAATGTCACGATCTCCAAAATAGCCAGGGAAATGATGGAGAAATACTCCTGGAGCGGCAACATCAGGGAGCTCCACAACTGCATCGAAGCTTTGGTCATCAAGAATTCCAGCGGCGAAGTCACGCCCCGCGACCTGCCGTTCGAGATCCTTACCGAATCCGGCGCGAAGAAAGAAGAGAAGAGCTCCGCCGCCCTCTGGGAAAAGCTTGACAAGATGACCCTGGACGAAATAAAGAAAGAGCTGATCGAAAGGAAACTGAAAAAAGGCAAGACGAGAACTCAGATCGCCGACGAACTCGGCATAAGCCGCCGCAGCCTCTACAGGCTTCCCGAAAGCTACGGCATCAAGAAAGGAAAGAAATGATGAATGACGCTCCTCTTATTTCCGTTCTGATGCCTGCCTACAACGAAGGCAGCCACATAAGGGCGAACCTTGAAAAAGTCCGCGCCACCTTAGAAGATATGCAGTCCACCTGCTGCAAGGACCTTCCCGGCGGCTTCGAGATAGTAGTCGTCAACGACGGCAGCACCGACAACACGCAAAGGGAAATAGAAACGGCCGCCGCCAGAAGCGAGACCATTCACTGTGTCGCCCACACGACTAACCGCGGCAAGTGCGTCGCCTTAAGAACAGCCTTCCAGCACTCGAAGGGCAGATACGTTTTCTTCCTCGACAGCGACCTAGAGATAGACCCCGCCTTTCTTGAACCGCTTTTCGAGAAAATGCAGAAAGAGGACTGCGACGCCGTTTTCGGCAGTAAGCAGCTCGGCTCAAAAAAGAATTATCCCTTGCTTCGCCGCGTAGCCAGCAAGATCTTCTCGGCTTTCGTCTATCTGCTCCTCCCGCTTCCCGTCAAAGACACCCAGACCGGCTTGAAGCTTTTCAAAAGGGAGCTCCTCGAGCGCGTTTTCGACTGCATGCTCGTCAGGCGCTACGCCTTCGACGTGGAGTTGGCCGCCCTGGCCGTGCACAACGGCTTCAAGCTCACCGAAGAAGCCGTCACTGTCAATTTCCTCGGCCGCCAGGGCTCGCTGTCGCTTTACAACGTCTTCAACATGACGCTGGACATCCTGGCCATTTTCTACCGCCTGAAAGTTTTGGCCTATTACGACAGCTGGGTGCCGAAGCGCAACAAGGAAAAGCCCTTCATCTCCATCGTCATCGCGGTGAAAGCCGACAATCCTTACCTCAGGCAGTCCGTCCAGCGCTCCTTAGAGCAGGATTATCCCAAGGACCGCTATGAGATCATCGTCCTTCCCGACGAAGCGATAGATTCCTTCGACCCCTCCGTAAGAGTCATCCCCTCCGGTCCGGAGCTTCCGGCCATCAAGAGGAACCTCGGCGTAGATTCCGCCAGGGGCGAGATCATCGCCTTCCTCGACGACGACGCCTATCCGAGAGAAAACTGGCTCTCCGAACTGGCCGGCAACTTTACGGATGAAAGGCTGGCCGGCGTCGGCGGCCCCGGCACCACTCCCCAGGAAGACACCTTCTGGCAGAAGGTGGGCGGCGCCGTTTACGAATCGAAAATGATGAGCGGCGGCTACTCCTACCGCTACCTGGTCGACCGCAGGCGCATGGTGGACGATTACCCGACCTGCAACCTGGCGCTCAGAAAGGACGTTTTCCAGGAGGCCGGCGGCTTCCAGACCAACTTCTGGCCGGGCGAAGACACGGAGCTCTGCCTGACCGTTACCAAGAAGCTCGGTTACAACATCGTCTACGACCCGCTGGTGGAAGTTTGCCACCACCGCCGTCATCTTTTCAAAGGCCATTTCCGCCAGCTCACCCAGTACGCCCTGCACCGCGGCTACTTCGTGAAGAAATTCCCCGAGACCTCGCGTAGGTTCGCCTATTTCGTCCCCTCTTTGTTCCTTTTGGGCGTGCTTTTGGGGCCGTTGACGTTCCTTACGCCGAAACTTCATTTTTTCAGTCTTCTCTATCTCGTCGTATTGGTCATCTATTTCGCGCTTTCGTTTTTCTTCGCCTTCATCCTTCATCCGAAACTCGCGCCCATAACGGTCCTGGGCGTCTTTTTGTCGCACTTGGCTTACGGTTGGTATTTTTTAGTCGGCCTCTTCTCTTCCAGGCTTAGAAAGGAAGAGGAATATCATGCAAAGATCAGGAGATCTCATGAAAACTAAATTTCTGCTGCTCTTTTCACTGCTTTTAAGCTTGAACGTCTTCGCGTCCCCCGTGATCGATTTCCCCGTCAAGCCTGGGCTTCTCCTTGAGAGCTCCCTGGCCCACGGCGAAAGAAACGTCACCATGCTCATAACCAACACCGGAAACGAGCCGCTCAACATCAGCAAATTCCGCCCCTCCTGCGCCTGCGTGAAAATATCCCCCAACGCGCCCCAAACCATCGCTCCGGGCGAAACGAACTCGTTTGTCTGCAACCTGGACCTCGGCGGCGAACTTAAAAAAGGCCCGAAGAACTACACCGTCTACATCGAGAGCGACGATCCCGAAAAACCTGTCGCGAACTGGTACGTCACCGTTCCCATCATCCCCTGCGTGGAACTGGACCCGAAGCAGCTGAGCTTCATGGAATCCGACGCGCCGACCCAGACCGTCAAGGTCATCCAGCATTTCAGGGAGCCCATTTCCCCTCTGCACGTCTATTTCCTGGAGGATCTTTTCGGCGCTCCCCCGGAAGAGGATAAAAAGCCAGAGAAATTTCTCTCCTTCCGCGTGGAGGAACCGCTTGATTCCATAACCAACCGCATCACGGTCTTCAGGATCAAGGACAAGACCTACTCCCGCTACGGCAACATCAGGATCTCCGTAGACGCCGGCTGCAAGTTCAACGTTCTCCGCATAGACACCCCGAAGTTCCCTAAGCCTCAAAGCGAGGCCGAAGCCGAAAAGTGATAAGACTACCCCAGACAGCGAAGAAAGGCCTCTTTTTGGCCCTCACAGGGCTTTTCCTGGCCGTTTCCGGGCCAAGTCTGGCCTCCGAAGTCAATTTGCGCTTCTTCCATTCGGACTGCCGGGAGTGCGAGGAGACGCTGGAATTCCTCCACGATCTCCAGGGCGCCTTCGAGGAGATCACGCTTCACGACCTCCCGCTCGAAGAGGAGGAAAACTATCTTCTGCTTCTGGCCTTGGAGAAAGACCTGGGATCCGTCAACGAGAAGAACGCCCCCGTTTCGCTCTTCCTCTTTACCAACGCCTTTTACGGCATCACAGACATCACCAACTCCCTGCCGTCCAAAATAATCGCCCTGCAAGGCCAGGACGTGCCGCTCTTTGAGCCCCAGACAACGGAAGATTCCCAGGAGCTCGCCAAAGAGAAGATGCGCAGTTTCACCTTCGCCAGCGTCCTCATCAACGGCCTTCTCGACGGCATCAATCCCTGCGCCTTCGCCACGCTCATCCTTTTCATCTCCCTGCTTTCCGTCTACGGCACATCTAAATCTGAGATCATAGCGACAGGGCTTACTTTCACCTTCGCGGTCTTTCTGACCTACCTGGCCCTCGGATTGGGCTTCCTCAACGTCATCAAAGCCCTCACGATCTTCCCGAAGATCAAATTCTGCTTCGACATCGCCCTCGTAGTTTTCTGCCTCGTCTGCGCCGTGCTTTCCATCAAAGATGCCGTCGCCGTAAAGAGAAGCGGCACGGGCGCCAAGGAGAGCGAGGACCTTTCCATGAAACTTCCGCCGAAACTGCGTTCGATGATCACGAAGATCCTCTCTTCCTACGCCGGCCGGAAGCGCTGGCTAGTAGGCGTTTTCTTAGCCGGCTTTTTAGTTTCGCTTCTGGAGTCCGTCTGCACCGGACAAGTCTATATCCCGACCATCAATCTTATCATCAAGAACGACCCCGCCAGATTGGTCGCCTGGCTGTGGCTGCTCTTCTACAATTTCCTTTTCGCGCTGCCGCTGGTTATCCTGACGTTCCTGGCGGCCTTCGGCCTCAGATCGCAGTTCATGCTGAAGATCCAGCGCAAAGGCGCCTTCCCAATCAGGATCGGCATGGCGCTGCTGTTCCTCTTCATGGCCGCGCTGTTAATAGCGCACCTCCGCTGACATTTCTTTCCATCGCAAAGTCGGCGTATACCCCTCGTTCACGGACTACGCGCGCATGGCCTTGATTTGCGTCCTCCGTGAGTTCACTTAAGGGTATACGCCGACTTTGCTCCTGCACGTTAATTGTCTGTCGAGGGCGAAAGAGTCATGCTCCCGTAAGCAAACTTAGCGAAGCCTGTTTGCCAAGGGAACATGACTTTTCGCCCGAGACAAAACGAAGAAGAGCGCTAGCAAAAAGAGGGCGGAGGGTTCTGGCACCGCGCGCCAGCCGACGCGATCATAGACCGGATTCACCGGCGTAAGCATATAGCCGTCCACGTCCTGGAAATCCGGGTCTTCCGTCCCCGCCGCGTAATACAAACAGTTCGTTTCCAAAACGTCAGCCGCTGCATCGAACGCGCTTTCCGCAACGCACCCGTAGAAAAGGGAGTCCTCGATTACGACATCATTCTCCGCTTCCACCTTAAAGGGCATGTAAGCATCCGCTATGAGAACGCTGGCAAAAGAAAGATTTGAGCTGACGCCCCAGGGCCAGTTGCCGACGTAAACGGCCGGCTGCCCTTCCAGCGCGGCGCAGTCGACGGTCAGATAATCGAGCGTGCAGTCGCTGACGTTGTCAAGGAAAACAGGGCTGGCGCAGTTGGGCGCCAGGACGCAGACGTTCTGCGCTGAAAAATCTGTGACGCTGTAGACCGAGACCGGCCTGGTATACGGTTCGCCCGTGCTTTGCAGGCTGTATACGGCTACGTTCCTTATGCTCATCCCGCTTTTGTTGCAGGCGCAGAGGGCGCCTTGCATATGCCAGTTGTAGCGGTAATTCGGAAGCGGTCTGCCGCCCTGCATGATCAAAAGATCCTCTAGGGCCGCGCCGTCCCTTTCCATGCGGACGCCGACATATCCTTCGGGAATTATGATGGCGGTCTTGTCGGGGCCCGCGCCTTTCAAGGTGACGTTGTCGACCATGAAGCAGAGAGCCGTCATGCCCTCTCCCCAGATGTCGTACTGATTGTGGTATCGGGCCAGCGAATAGTCCCCGGGCGCCAGATTGACGGTTTGTCCGGAGACGACTTCTTCCAAAGCTTTTACAAGATCGCCGGAGGGATCGTCGGCGCTCCTGCCGCTTCCGGAGGCACCGGGAGCGATGAACCAAGATCCGTCGTGCTTTTTTTCGATACGCATGGAAAAAGCCCCTTGCGAGCCCTCAAATCCGTCCCAGCAGATATAGTAGACAGTTCCCGCCCTGGCGGTCAGATCGCAGCGTTCGTCGAGGCCGGCGTTCTGGCTTTCCACCACCGCCGCAAGCGTTGAGAAGGAAACTTCCTCCCCTTCCAAAGCGTAAACGGAGAGCATGGCGTCAAAGCCGGATGCTTCGAAGGAGCCCAGGTCGTCTATTTTGTAAACGCCGTCTTCCGTAGGAACGAACCTGTACCAGACGGAAGCTTTGTGCGATTCGTTCTCGCCCGCTTCCACCGTCGCGCCGGTGTTGTCTCCCCTCGTCTCCCCGGGTAAGACCGTTATGGCGTCGAAAAGGTCGTCGTTTTCCATGCTTGCCATGGTGAACCAGCCTATGTTTGCGTAAAAGATTTTGGTGGCGCACAGGATATGGCCCGCGGCTTCCTTAAAGTTGGGATCGTTGACGCCTTCCTCTAAGGAAACGCATTTTTCCTCGCTCAGCTTCGCTCCGCTTCCCACGTAGCTTTCTTTCGTCGCGGCGTAGTAGACGCAGTTGCTGGCAAAGACTTCGACGTTATCCTCGAGGAAAAACG
Source organism: bacterium (assembly GCA_017539325.1). Classification (GTDB taxonomy): domain Bacteria; phylum Auribacterota; class UBA3054; order UBA3054; family UBA3054; genus UBA3054. The sequence continues at coordinate 8,613 of JAFYHD010000097.1, forward strand.
GCCTGTTCGCCCTGTAGAAAAGGCAGTTGACGCAGCTGATGCCCTTTGAGGCGCCGAGCCGCTGCTTGCTTTGGTAGACCGCACATTGTCCGCCTTCCTTTCCGCATACGGTCAGGTTTTTCAGAACGTCGTCCTGGCAGCCAAGCATGACGGTGGGCGCGGTATGGTTCGGGGCGGAAACGGCCAGGCGGCAGACCGTGGAATCCTTCACGTTGTACATCGTGAAAGGCCGGACGCCGTTTGCGGTCTGCTCGCTTATCACGGCGACGTTGGTCACAAACGCTCCCTCGGCGTCGCAAAGGCACAGAGCCCCCTGGAAAATATCCCGGTTGCCGGCGGCAGGGTTGAAGGAAGTCCCGACGGACTTGATCGTCAGATCGGCCAGGGTGCAGTTGCTTTGCTCCAAACGGAAGCCCGTGTAGCCTTCAGGCGCCAGAATGGTGGTGCTGCCAGGCCCTGCGCCCCTAAGCCCGGTCCCGGCTGTTTTCAGGCAAAGCACCGTGTTGCCGGCTCCCCAGCAGTCGTACTTGTTGTGATGCTCGGCGATGGAATAAGTGCCGGGCGCCAAAACGACTTCGAAGGGCGCCTCGACGCTATCCAGAGCCGCCGCCAAATCGTTCGTGGGCGTTTCAGGAGAGCGGCCGTCGCCGGTTCCGCCCGGCGCGACGTAGATGTTGCCCGCCCAGCCGGAGCGCAGCAGGAACTTTCCCCCGCCGCTGCCTGAACCGACGGCGATGTAGTAATACTTGCCGGCAGCCGTTGTGAAACTGACAGTCTCGTCTTTGCCGGCGTCGGTCAGCGGAACGACAACGGCAAGATCGGAAAAATCCGCGGAATCGGAAGCGGAGGAATATATGGAAAGCGTCGTGTCGTTGCCGTAAAATCCAAAGCTGCCGGCGGTGGACAGTTCTATGGTCTCGCTCTTTTCTCCCTTGAGACGGTACCAGACGGTGGCGCGGCTCATTGTGTCTTCACCCGGCTCGATCTTGGCGAAAGTGTTGTCGCCCGTTACGTTCGTGTTTTTTTCGTAAACGAAAGGACGGGAGAGATGATCGTTAAGGGGGCCGTCCAGACAGTATTCCAGCTTGATGCGGTCAAGCGAGAGCGTCACGCCGCCCGCGAAGAAAAAGAAGCGCAGCGTGCTGAAGATGTCGGAGGCGTTCTCCTGCATGGTTGCTTCGTTTATCTCCTCCGTCACGCCGTTCACGGTAACGGACTTCAGCCAGTGGCGGCCGTCCGTAAAGTTGGCGTAATAGTCAAGCGTCAAATCGAACCACTCGTCGGCGGGGATATCCAGCTGGGAATCCTGATGAGCGTCCGTGGCGCGCAGCTGGTAATGGTCTCCTACCATCCTGAACTGCACCTCCGCGCAGGTTGGGCTCCAGAAACCGAAGTTATGGAATCCTTCGGTCGCGGGCATTTTCATCCTGGCGCTGTACCGCCAGATGCGGTAACGGTTGGATGCTCCTCCGCCCCAGCCGGCGGAAACGGGGTTTTCAAAATCGTAATGGGCGCCCCAGAGACTGTTTGGATGGATCTCAACGTAAGTGTTGCCATCCTCTTTCACGGCCGTGATGCTGCCGTCGCTGCCGTAGCCGTCGCCCCAGCCGTACTTCCCCTTTATGCTGCCCGATTCGTACCCGGAAAAGTCTTCCTCCAGAACGGTCACGAAGGGCTCTATCGGAACGACTGTGTCTTTTCCGGCTTTGACAGCCGCGTGACGGCATTCCTCGTCTACCAGCGGATCGAAAACATTGTCGCAGTTCGTGTACGTGACGGCCGCCCGGGAGGAATTTTCAAACTTCGCCCCCGGCATGAAGCAGTCCCTGACATTGAAGACCCACTGCTTGTCCGATCCTCCTCCCTGTTCGGAGACCGGGATCAGGGTGTTTAAAAAGACGCAGCTGTCAACGTTGACAGTAAAGGGAACGCTGCCGTACCAGGTGTTGCCGTAAAGGGCCGTCTGGTGGTCGAGAGCGTCGTCCCCTTTTTTCCCCGCGATGACATCCCTGTTGCTTTTGAAGGTGCAGAAAGAAAAGTCCATCCTGGTCTTTTTGTCCGCGTCGGCGTCCGGGTCCCAGGTAAAGGGCTTGATGAGGCAGGAGGTCAGAAGCCCGTCGGAAACGAAGGCGCAGTCAATCGCCTTCAGGCTGCCGCCGGGATTGAGCTGCAAAGATGCCGGGCGGATGAGCGCGCCGCTGTCCGGATCCTCCGTTTCTCCCTCGCTTCCCACAATTACGTAAACGTCTTCCAAAGTCACGCTGTCGGCGTCCGCCACCGTCAGGGGAGCCGTCAAACCGTAGTAGGAACCGCCCCAGTCGGTGTTGCCCTTGACGTCCTTGGGGTGGCGGATGGAAACGCCCTTTAAGGTCACGCCAGTCCCGGTTAAGTATACGCCGACGTCGTCAGGTTCGTCGCAAAGTATGACCGTCTGGTCGGAACCCGCGCCTATAACGGAAACGTCGGCGGTGTTGACAAGCAGGAAATTGCCGTCCGTCCAGCGCAGATTCTGCATCGCGCCAACTTTCGAGAGCTTGTAGGTGCCGGGAGCCATGTAGACGGCGCTGCCGCTTCCCGCGCTTTCAAGAGCAATGTTCAGCGTGCAGGGGTCGTCGGCGGTCCTCCCGGAACCTTTGCCGTCGGGAGAACAGTACCAGTCGTTCAGGGGAGAATTGAGAGATTCGATCCTGAAAGCGCCGTGCGCCTCGGCGGTATAGGAGTAAACGCCGACGTAATAATCCACGTCCCCTTTGAAGGTGCCGGAATAGGTCTCGTCAATGTTGGTGTCCTGGACGACAATGTATCTCAGATCCTTTACGCTGCTTCCCGCGGCGATGACAAGGCAGGGGTCCAGTCCGCTGTTGTCGTTGTGGACGCTTATCGTCACCAACTGCTTGTAAGGCGTGCCTAGGTTGAACTTGTACCAAACGGAGTGTTCCCAGCTCTGACCGAGATGTTCGGCCTCGCCAGCCTCCAGCGTAGCCTCCGTATTGGTGCCGAATACGTCCGTTCCAATTGTGAGTAAGCCGCAATCGGCGAAGTTGTCGTTTTCGGGAGCGGCGGCCCGGGCGCCGAATGCCAAAGCGAGCGTTATGGCCAGGCAAAGGAAGCGTTTCATGCTGTTTTTCTTCGTTTGGTTAAAGCGTATTTTACTTTGCTATTTTACCACATTCTGTTCCGCGAAGTCGGCGTATACCCCTCGTTTCATTCGCGCGAAAAAGCACATATCCCCCGCTCACGGACTACGCGCTCAATTTCCCTACCCCGCCATCCTCCGTGAGTTCGCTTGGGGATATGTGCTTTTTCGCGCTGCGGCGTGCCAATAAGCGCAGCCCAAAAGAAGTATTTGCCCCACAGTGAACTCACGGAGGACGCAAATCAAGGCCATGCACGCGTAGTCCGTGAACGAAGGGGCAAATACTTTTTTGGGGAGGCGTGAATGATTATGCAGCGAACGAACGCAATTAAAAAAGGCTCCCTCCGAAGAGGGAGCCTTTTTTTGCTAGCTGCTAACTAGCGGTTCGGCGTGATCGCTTACTTCCTGCGGAGGAAGAGAGCAACCAAGGCCAGCAGACCGAAGATGGCCGGTTCGGGGACCACGGGGCGGACGCAGGCAATCGTATTGGGAGTGCCGCAGAACACGTCGCCGTTTTCGAGAACGACCGGGCGCATATGGTTGCTGGTGTTGGTGTCAGCGATCTCGTAGGACCAGACCACGGTGGGTTCAACACCGTCGGTGCCGTCGGTCAGGAAGACGAGGAAGGATCCGTCGTCGCCTTCGGTCACGGCATAGAGGCCGCCCTCATTGATCGGAACGACGCTGTTGCGGACGTGGCCGATCGGGGCATCCCAGATGACTTCGCCGGACTCGGTGGAGATGGCAGTCACGCCTTCCTGATAGGAAGCGAAGAGGACATCGCCGCCAAGGTTGAGGGCCAAGCCGCCGTCGTCGCCGCATCTGGCGGAGAGAGTGGTCGCCCACTTCTTGGAGCCATCGGGGTTGAAGGCGTAGATGACGCCGTTGTCATCGCCGGGTCTGGCGATGGCGTAGACGGTGCCGTCGGCGCCGACGATCGGCTCGCGGCAGGACATGTTGTCGTCCGTGTCGGCTTCGTCGGTGTCGCCGGTCCAGGCCAGGGTGCCGTCAGCGGTGTTGACCGCGATGACAGCGCCAGCATCCTTGTAGTAGACCTGCGTGCCTTCGGGGTTGAAGCTGACGCCGTTGCCGGCCCAGCCATCGGCGCAGTCAGCGTCTTCATAGCACCAAGCGATGGAGCCGTTGGCAGTGACGGCAAAGAGACCCTTGCCGGCAACTTTCACGTAGGCTTTGCCGCCGTTGAACTTGATAGCGCTGCTGGTCAGACGATCGCCGGATTCAGCAAGCTTGCAGATCCAGACAGTCTCGCCGGTCTCGATGTCGACCTTGCAGAGGTTGGCCTTTTCGTCGCAGACATAGAGGTAACCGGCATCCGTGATGCACGGAGCGCCGTTGTCCCAGCTGGGTTCGGTGTAGAATTCTTCAACTTCGCCGGTCTCAACGTTGATCTTGAGGACGGTGGCGTCGGGTGAAGGATCATTGGCGAGATAGAGGAAGCCCTCGTACTCGACCGCGGAACCGCAGATGTACATGTCGGCGAAGTAGTCGCTCTTCCAGACTTCCTCGAAGCCGTCGTTGCCATCGACAGCGATGGCGCCGGTGCCCTGGAGGTCATAGCCCAGAACAGCGGCGGGCAGTTCAGCGATGAAGGTGTGCCAGCCAATGTTCTTGTAGAGCGGATTGATGGCGGTCAGGATGTAGCCGTCGACTTCAGCGAGTTCAGGATCGTTTTCGCCTTCCTCGTAGTAGACGCAATTTTCCTCGACGACATCGGCGTCTTCGTTGAAGTTGCTTTCTTCGGAGACGTTGTAGTAGACGGAGTCGTAGATGAAGACTTCGTCGTCTATTTCAACCGTGAACGGGAAATAGGTGTTGGCAAGGAGGACGTTCCTGAAGGTCAGGCCTTCGTTGACGCCCCACGGCCAGTTGCCGACGTAAACAGCGGGATTCTGATTTTCGTTGGCGCCGCTGACGGTCAGGTAGCTGACCGAGACGTCGGTGACCTTGTCGAAGAAGACGGGGCTGGCGCAGTAAGGAGCCTCGACGCCCAGTCTTTCAACAGTCAGGCCGGTAACGCTGTAAGCGGAGAACGGACGGATCTCGCCGGTCTTCTGTTCGCTGTAGATAGCGACGTTCTTGATGCTCATGCCGCTGCAGTTGCAAGCGCAGATGGCGCCCTGCATATGCCAGTTGTAGTGGTAGGGCATGTTTTCGGGACGATAGGCCTTGACGGTCAGATCCTGGACGGAAGCGCCGTCGCGTTCCATACGGATACCAACGTAGCCGGCGGGAACCACAAAGACGGTCTTGTCCGGACCGGCGCCCTTCAGGGTGACGTCGGTGGCCTTGAAGCACAGGGCGGTCATGCCCGCGCCCCAGATGTCGTACTGGTTGTTGTAGTCGGCGATGGAGTATTCGCCGGCAGCCAGATTGATGGTCTGGCCGGGGCTGACTTCTTCCATGGCCTTGACCAGGTCGCCGCTAGGATCGTCGGCGCTGTGGCCGGTGCCGGTGGCGCCCGGAGCGATGTACCAGGGGCCTTCGTACCTCTTTGTGATGTGCATCGTGAATTCGCCCTGAGAAGCTTCGTAGCCGTCCCAGCAGATGTAGTAGGTCGTGCCGGCGGTGGCTCTCAGATCATAGCTTTCGTCGGTTCCGGTGTCCTGAGACTCGACGACAACTTCCAAGTTGGCGAAGGTGACTTCCTCACCGTTCACGGTGTAGATGGACAGCATGGCGTCGTAGCCGGAGATTGCGTTGGAACCTTCGTCGTCGATCTTATAGAGACCGTCTTCGCTGGGAGTGAAGGTGAACCAAACGGTGGCCTTGTGAGCTTCGTTCTCGCCTTCTTCCACAGTGGCGCGGGTGTTGTCGCCCGGAGTGTCGCCTTCGAAGGCTTCGATGGCGTCAGCCAGGTTGTCGTTTTCGGGACCGGCAATGGTGCGCCAGCCGACTTTCTTGTAGGTGGACTTGGTGGCGGTCAGAATGAAGCCGTCAAGCGTTTCGAAGCAAGGATCATGGTCGCCTTCCTGATAATACGTGCAGCCTTCTTCGACGACGTCAGCGTCTTCGTTGAAGTTGCTTTCGTTCGGGCAGTTGTAGTAGATGGAGTCATAGATGAAGACTTCATCGTCTATTTCAACCGTGAACGGCATGTAGGTGTTGGCAAGCAGGACGTTCCTGAAGGTCAGGCCTTCGTTGACGCCCCACGGCCAGTTGCCGACGTAGATGGCGGGGTTGTTCGCTTCGTTGCAACCGGAAACGGTGATGTTATCGACAGAGACGTTGAGGACCTTGTCGAAGAAGACCGGGCTGGCGCACTGAGGAGCTTCGACAGCCAGTCTGTAGACCTTGAGGTTCGTCGTGCTGTAAGTGGCGAACGGACGGATCTCACCGGTCTTCTGTTCGGAGTAGATGGCGACGTTGCTGACGACCATGTCGGGCTGGTTGCAAGCGCAGATGGCGCCCTGCATATGCCAGTTGTAGTGGTAGACCATGTTGTCAGTACGATAGGCCTTGACGGTCAAATCGCGGACAGCGGCGCCTTTGCGCTCCATGCGGATGCCGACGTAGCCGGCGGGAACCACGATGGTGGTCTTGTCAGGGCCAGCGCCCTGCAGGGTGACGTTCTCAGCCTGGAAGCACAGAACGGTCATGCCGGCGCCCCAGACATCGGTCTGGTTGTAGTTGTCGGCGATAGAGTATTCGCCGGCAGCAAGCTTGACAGAGAAGCCCGGAGAGACCTGCGCCATAGCATCAGAGATGCTGCCCATGGGGTCTTCCGCGGAATGACCGGTGCCGGTGGCGCCCGGAGCGACGTAGAGGTCGCCAATGTAGACGTCTTCGGTGGTCAGCTTGATGCCGCCAGCCTGAGCTTCGTTCTTGATGAAGGAGCCGACCATTACGAAATAGTACTTGCCTTCTTCCGTCTGGAACTTGCAGGATTCGTCTCTGCCGCCGTCGGTCAGAGGAACGACTTCATCCAGGTCTTCGAAGGCCGGATTGGAGACCATGGAGGAGTAGACGGCGATCATGGTGTCGTTGCTGAACTCATCCCAAGTGCCCTCGGTGCTGAGCGCGACGCCGCCGTTTTCAGTGGCCTCGAAGGTGTACCAAATGGAGTTGATCTGATCCGTGCTTTCGCCGGATTCCACGCGGGCATACTCGTTGTTGCCGTAGACGGTTTCGCCGATAGTGACGGTCGTGGCGCGGGAGAGATAGTCGTTGGCCGGGCCGTCGCAGAGGTATTCCAGCTTGATGGAGTCAAGCTGCAGCGTGGTGCCGGCGCTCCAGAAGAAGTAACGGAAGGTCTTGAAGATATCCGTGTCGTTTTCCTGGCCGGCGGGGAAGTTGATCTCTTCCTCAACGCCGTCGACGCTGATGGAAAGAACGTTGTGTTTCTTGTTGACCGCGTTGGCGCTGACGGTCATGCTGAAGTCAACCCATTCGCCGATGGGGATGCGGAGAGCGGAATCAGTGTAGCCGCCATCCGGACGGAACTGCAGGAAGGTGCCGGAAGCGTCTTTGACGAACTGGCTTTCCACGCACTGCGGATTCCAGAAGCCGATCCAGGGGTTGCCGCCGCCGACTTCCGTGAATTTCATCCTGGCAGAATACTTCCAGGCGCGGTAGGGGTTGCCTGAGCCTTCGGCCCAACCGGTGGCGATGGGGTTGTCAAAATTGTAGTGGGTGCCGGTGAGGCCGGCGGAGTGGATCTCGACGTAGGTGTTGTCACCGTCTTTGACAGCCTGAATGGTGTAGTCGCTGCCGTAGCCGTCGGACCAGCCGTACTGACCCTTGATGTCGCCTTCCGGATAAGAGGAGAAGTCTTCATCAACGATCGTGGCCATGACAGACTGCGGAATGACGCAGCCTTTGCCGGCCTTGACCAGGGAGCTGGTCCAGCCGACGGTCTCGACCTGAGGATCCATCACAGTGTCGCACTCGACGTAGTTGACGGCGGCGCGGGTCTGTGTTTCAAGATCAGCACTGGGCATGAAGCATCTCTTGACAGTGAATCTCCACTGTCTTTCGTCGTCGTTGGCCTGTTCGCCAACGGGGTACTTGGTGTTCAGGAAGATGCAGTTTTCAACATTGACTTCAGTGTCGACGTTGCTGTACCAAACGTTGCC
>JAFYHD010000098.1 GCA_017539325.1 bacterium
CCTGCTGCTCCGGCCGCTGCCTATGTGGATGAAAAGATGACCGGCGTACGCAAAGCAATTGCCAAATCAATGACCCTGTCGCTGTCCACCATTCCTCAACTGACTCATACCCTTACCTTTGACGCGACCGAGATCCTCGCGTTCCGCAAAAAAGTCAAAGCCAACGCCGAGGCGCTGGGCCTTGCCAACATCACCATCAACGACATCGTGCTGTTCGCGGTCTCCCGCGTGCTGGCCAAGCCCGAACACCGCGCCCTGAACGCCCACGTGCTGGAAGGAGACGTCGTGCGGTATTTCAGCAGCGTGAATATCGGTATCGCCGTCGATACCGAGAAGGGCCTGCTGGTGCCGACGCTGGTCGATGCGGACAAGATGTCCCTCAATGAACTGTCCAAAAAGGCCAAAGAGTTAGCCGTCGCCTGCCAGACCGGCAAGGCCACGGCCGATATGCTGCACGGCGCGACCTTTACGGTGTCCAACGTCGGCTCCTACGGCGTGGAAAACTTCACCCCGGTCATCAACCCGCCGCAGACCGGTATCCTCGGCGTTGACGGGATCACGACCCGCGTGCGCGTCGTGGACGGCGAGATCAAGACGTATCAGGCCATGGGCCTGTCGCTGACGTACGACCACCGCGTGGTGGATGGCGCGCCGGCTTCCCGCTTCCTGGTGGACGTCAAGAACACGCTGGAAAACTTCACCGTGCTGCTGAGCAAGTAAAAGGAGTGTAAACCATGGATACATTTGATCTGATCGTCCTCGGCGGCGGCCCTACCGGCTACAACGCCGCGGAACGGGCCGGTGCGGCCGGGCTGAAAACGGTCGTTATCGAAAAGCGCGCGCTCGGCGGTGTGTGCCTGAATGAAGGCTGCATCCCCTCCAAAGCGCTGCTGTATTCGGGCAAGGTGTATAACTACACAAAAACCTGCGACCATTACGGCGTGCACGTTACGGGCTCCTCTATCGACCAGCAGGCGGTCGTGGCGCGCAAGAACAAGGTGGTCAAAACGCTGGTGTCCGGCATCGGCATGTCGATGAAAAAATATGGCGTCACCGTGGCGGAGGGCGAGGGCATGATCCTCGGCCGCACCGCCGAAGGCTTCCAGGTGGAAGTCAACGGCACGGTGTACACCGGCCGCAACCTGCTGATCTGCACCGGCTCGGCGCCGGTCGTTCCGCCCATTCCCGGCCTGCGCGAAGGGTTGAAGGACGGCTTTGTGATGACCAACCGCGAAGTGCTGGATCTGGAAAAGATCCCCGAGAAGCTGGTCGTCATCGGCGGCGGCGTCATCGGGCTGGAAATGGCCTGCTACTACAGTACCGTCGGCAGCCACGTGACGGTGATCGAGATGCTCGACCACATCGCCGGCCCGACGGATACCGAGATCTCCGGCATCCTGATGAAAAACTATCAGAAGCTCGGCATCGACTTCAAACTCGGCTGCAAGGTGACCGCCGTCAAGGACGGCAAGGTCTGCTACGAAGAAAACGGCAAAGAGATGGAAGCCCCGGCCGACAAGGTCCTGTGCTCTATCGGCCGCCGCGCCGTGACGGAAGGCTTCGGCCTGGAAAAACTCGGCGTGTACGTCGAGCGCGGCATCAAGACGGACGAACAGATGCGCACCAACGTGGCCGGCGTGTATGCGGCCGGCGACGTCAACGGCGTGTCGATGCTGGCCCACACCGCGTACCGCGAAGGTGAGGTGGCGGTCAACACCATTCTCGGCAAAAAAGACCGGATGCGTTACAACGCCATCCCCAGCGTCATCTACACCAATCCGGAAGTGGGCGCCGTCGGTGAGACGGAAGCGTCCGCCAAAGCCAAGGGCCTCGACGTCGAGGTCGTCAAGCTGCCGATGGCGTATTCCGGCCGCTATCTGGCGGAAAACGAAGGCGGCAACGGCATCGTCAAGGTCGTTGTGGACAAGAAATATCACCGCGTGCTGGGCGTTCACATGATCGCCAACTACGCGGCGGAGATCATCTATGGCGCCGCCCTGATGATTGAGACCGAAATGTGCATCGACAACCTGAAAGAGATCGTCTTCCCGCACCCGACGGTGTGCGAAGTGATCCGCGAAGCCCTGTTTGACGTAAAGTAAGTTCTACCAAATCTATATAAGGAGAGAATCATTATGCCAAAGTCCCAATACGTCAGCCCCAAGGAAAGTTTCAAAAAGAGAACGGTCAAGTTCAAAGACATCCCCGTCTGCGAATACAACAAGACCGTTGCCGAAGAGAAAGACAATTTCTCTAAAGCGGATTTCCTCGGCATGTATGCCGACATGGTCGCCATTCGCGAATTCGAGACCATGCTGCAGTGCCTGAAAAAACTCGGCAAGTACAATGACAAAGAGTTTACCTATCCCGGCCCGTCCCACCTGGCGATCGGCGAGGAAGCCACCGCTGTCGGTCAGGCCTACAACCTGGGCGTGGATGACTTTATCTTCGGTACCCACCGCTCTCACCATGAAGTCATCGCCAAGGCGATGTCCGCCATCAAAAAGCTTTCCGACAAAGAGCTGCAGAAGATCATGGAAAGCTACAACAACGGCGTGGATTACGAGATCGTCAAGAAGAACTCCACCGCCAAGAACACCAAGGATCTGGCCCGCGACTTCTTCATGTTTGGCCTGATGGCCGAGCTGTTCGCGAAGGACTGCGGCTTCTCCCGCGGCCTGGGCGGCTCGATGCACGCGTTCTTCCTGCCGTTCGGTATCTTCCCGAACAACGCCATCGTCGGCGGCGCCGGCCCGGTAGCCACCGGTGTCGCACTGTACAAAAAGTGCAACAAAAAGCCGGGCGTCGTCGTGGCCAATGCCGGTGACGGCGCGGCGGCCCGCGGCCCCGTGTACGAGTCGATGAACTTCGCGAACATGGATCAGTTCCGCGAACTGTGGGAGGACGGCTATAAGGGCGGCCTGCCGATCATCTACAACTTCAACAACAACCACTACGGCATGGGCGGCCAGACCAAGGGCGAGACCATGGCGTACGGCGACCTGGTCCGCCTGGCGGCCATGACGCCCGACGAGATGCACGCCGAGCGCATCAACGGCTGGAACCCGCTGGCTGTCATCGACGCCTACAAGCGCAAGATGAAACTGATCAAAGAGGGCAAGGGCCCGGTGCTGCTGGACGTTGTGACCTATCGTCTGAGCGGTCACTCCACTTCCGACGTGATGACCTACCGTACCGAAGAAGAAGTGGAAGAGTGGAGAAAGCTCGATCCGCTGACGGTGTTCCCGAAGCAGATCGTCGACGCCGGTGTGGCCACCCAGAAAGAGATCGACGCTGTGCGCGATGCCGTGATCGACCGCAACCATCGTATGTTCATGCTTGCTTCCGATCTGCAGGTGGCTCCGTACACCGATTATCAGAAGAACCCCTACTTCCTGGAAGACATGATGTTCTCCAACAACAAGGTGGAGAAGATGGACGACCGCGAGCCGGAAGTCCGCATCACGAAGGAAGAGAACGAGCGCGTCAAGAAGATCGCGGGCCAGGCCCGTTACGCGTTTGACGCGGCCGGCAAGCCGATCTCCAAGATGAAGGTCTACAACATCCGCGACGCTATCTTTGAGGCGATCCTGGATAAGTTCTACGTCGATCCGACGCTGATCACCTACGGTGAAGACGTGCGTGACTGGAACGGCGCCTTCGGTGTGTACCGCGGCCTGACCGAGGCGCTGCCGTATCACCGCCTGTTCAACGCGCCGATCGCCGAATCCGCCATCTGCGGCACCGCTACCGGTTACGGTATGGCGGGCGGCCGTGTCATCGTGGAATTGATGTATTGCGACTTCATCGGCTGCGCCGGTGACGAAATCTTCAACCAGATGGCCAAATGGCAGTCCATGAGCGCCGGCGGCCTGAAGATGCCGGTCGTCCTGCGCGTGTCCGTCGGTTCCAAGTACGGCGCGCAGCACTCTCAGGACTGGACCGCGCTGTGCGCGCATATCCCGGGCCTGAAAGTCGTCTTCCCGGTCACCCCGTACGACGCCAAGGGCCTGATGGCAGCC
>JAFYHD010000099.1 GCA_017539325.1 bacterium
CATGACGGCCCAGCTCGACCGCATGCTGCTCCCCTTGACGGGCGCCATAATCAAAAAGCAGGACGCCAAGACGACTGTTACGCCGCTTGTCTCAACGAGCCTTTCCGCCTCCCTTATCGGAAAATCGGAAGTCTTCCAGGAAGCCAGCGACTTGAGGATGAACTTCAATTCCGACGTCAAGAACTACCCGATGGTAGCGAAGGTGAGCGGACAATTCGAGAGCGCTTTCCAGGGCGTGACCAACCTGCTTGCCTACGCGGAAGTCGACAACACGATCGTGGTCTTCGCGGACGTGGACGTCCTTTGCGACCAGTACAATATCCGCCAAGTAGGCTTCATGGGCATGCAGGCTTACCAGCCCTTGAACAACAACTACACGCTCATACTGAACGCCATCAACCAGCTTTCCGGCGACCAGAACCTTATCGCCATCAGGGCCCGCGACAGCTACGAAAGGCCCTTTACGGTCGTGCAGGACCTCGAGAAGAAGGCCCAGAACGAATGGCTCAGCAAGGAGCAGGCTCTTTCCCAGCAGTACGAAACTCTGCAGCGTCAGCTCTTCGAGCTCCAGCAGCAGAAGGACGACTCCCAGCGCATGATCATCAGCCCCGAGCAGGAGAAGAAGATCAAGGAGTTCCAGAACCAGCGCCAGCAGATCGCCAGGGAGCTGAAGCAGGTTAGGAAGAACCTCAACCGCGACAAGGAAAGGCTCGGCTTCTACCTCAAGCTTCTCAACATCGCGCTCGTCCCGGCCATCGTCTGCGTGATCGGCATTTTCCTCGCGATCCGTCACCAATACAGAGTCAAACAGAGATAAATTATGAACGCGAAAACTACGCTAATACTTCTTCTGATCGCCCTCATCGGTTTGGGCGGCATTTTCGCTTACAAAAAATATCAGTCTTTTAAAGCGAGCTCGGAACGCAAACTCGGCGACACGATCTACAAGGACTATCCCGTCAACGACATCACGAAAGTCACGCTGAAAAACAACGCGAGTGAAGTGACGATCGAGAAGGAAGGGAACTTCTGGGTCGTCAAGGACGGAAGCAACTTCCGCGCCAAATACTCCATGCTCGCCAACCTGCTTTCCGAGATCTACACTTTGAAAGCGGGGCAAGTGATAAACGTCAGGAAATCCGGCTATCAGAAGATGAGCGTGGCCGATCCCGACGAAGTGACGACCAACGCAGGACTGCGCGTCGAGACTTTCCTGCCGGACGGCAAGAAAGCTTCCTCCTTCATTCTGGGCCGCACGAAAATGCACAGCAGCGACGACGACATGACAGCCCGGGCTTATTCCATGGAGGCCCTGTTCGTCGGCCAGTATTTGCGCCTTACCGATGAGGAAAAACCGATGCTCGTCAGAAACATCTTCCGAGTCAACGCCAATCCCAAAGACTGGCGCGATCCCTTCGTCCTGGGATTAAAGAAGGACGAGATCGCGAGGATAACGGGCCAGAACTACATCCTCCTAGCCGGTGGGGAAGGCGGCGAACTTCTTTTCGAGGACGGCGCCAAGCCGAATTCCGGCGCCCTTTTGAGGCTTACCGAAACGCTTTCCCGCTTGGAAGCCAAGGAGGCCGCAGAAGCCTCTGAAAATCCCGGCGGCACTTACCTGAATGTCGAATTGATGAGCGGCCTCAACTATACGCTGTACGGCAAAAGCGAGGACGGCAAAGATTCCTTCGTCTCAATCAAGGCCGACTTCAAGGCGCCAGATCGCGGCACGAACGAAGTCACCAGAGCGGAAAAAGACGCCGATCTGAAAGCGGCCGACGAGGCCAACCAGTACAACGAGTGGTACGGCAGGTTCACTTACAAGGTGGACAAGGCGACCTATCAGAAGCTCTTCGTTGATGAAAAGGGTCTGAAAGAACCCGAAAAATCCGCCGAGCCCGAGGCCGAAAAGCCCGCCAATCCTTTTGACGCCATGGAAGACGTGGAAGAGGATGACGCCTAATTACTAGCGCAACACGCGCATTGTGAGAACGCAGCATGTACCCCTAAGCGAACTCACGGAGGACGCTAATCACGGCCATGCGCGCGTAGTCCGTGAGCGAGGGGTATATGCTGCGTTCTCACTTGAACTTTGTTAGCGTCCTTTGCGCGGTTATTTTATCACTGTCAGGGCGAAGGGGAACTTTAAGTTCTGAGCCTTCAATTCCACGGTGAGCGTTTTGGTCTCCTCGTCGTAGGAGAATTCTTTTTCGGCGCCGTCGTTCTTCTGGTCCGTCAGGGTGACCTTAGAGGGCTTTTCCGCGAAGAGGAAATCGAAGCGCAGGTCGCGGGTGGTTTTGGCCTTGGGGTAGAAGCCTACAATGGCTTCGGCCGTTATGACGGTCTTCTCCCTGGTCTCCTCGTGGGTTAGGGGGAGCCTCAGGAAATTCTCGGCGTAATCCGGGCTTATGCCGTCGTCCTCGTAGTAGGCGAATTGGTCGTTTCCGCCCGGGAAAATTGAGAAGATCAAAGGATCGGGGGCCTTGGAGCCAAGGCGCTTGGAAAGGGCCTGGCGGGGGATGATCGCTCCGGCTTTGGCGAAAAGCGGCATGTAGTCGGCCCGGAAGCGGTCTTCCAGGACGTCGCCGCCCTTGTATTTCTCGCCGGTCGTGAAGTGGACGTATTCGCCTTTCGGGAACTTAACGGTGTGGAAGCCGCCTTGTTCCACTATTGGCGAGAAGAAGAGTTTTTCGCCGACGAAGTATTCGCCCTCGTGAGCGAAAGCTTCCGGATCATCCGGCTGCTCGAAATAGACCGGGCGGATGATGGGGCAGCCCGTGTCGTAGTTTTCCCTGGCGTAGTGGTAGAAGTAGGGGACGAGGCTGTGGTGGAGCCTGTAGGCCTCGCTGGCCAGCTTCTCGACTTCGGGAGCGTAGTTCCAGGGCTCCCTTATGCCGTGGTCGCTGTGCACGCGCATGATGGGGCACATCGCTCCCAGCTGCATCCAGCGGACGTAAAGTTCCGGTGAAACGTGGCCCTGAAGCTCGCCTATCACTTCGCCAACGAAGCCTCCCAGGTCGTGGGAGAAATAGGACATGTCAACGTGGGCGGCCAGCTGGTTTATTTTCGCTTCCATTTTCAAAACGGGCCAGTGGGAGCCGGTGTCGCCGGAGAAGAAGGCGGGATAACGGTGGGAGCCCCAGCCGGCGTAGCGGTTCAGAAACATTGGGCGTTTGCCCCGCTTTTCCTGGCGGCGCCTCAAAAGCTCCATTTTCCAGAGGTTCATGTTGATGTGGGGATAAAGCCCCTGCCAGATGTCTTCCCACCAGAAGTCCACGCCCGCTTCCTCCATAGGATCGTAGCAGACTTTCTGGAAAGCCTCCCAATTCTTCTTGTCGAGGTAGTCGACGTGGTAGAGGTCTTTGGAATGTCCCGGGCGGCGGATCTTCAAGCCAAGCTGGTCGTTAAGTTTTTGGAAATCTTCCCTGTCCTCCTTTTCCGGAGCGCAGTCCTCCGGAAGGCCCAGTATTTCGCAAAATTTTTTGAAATGGGAATCTTCGCGGCAGATGTCCTCGTCGTGGAGGTTCAGGCCGATCTTCAGTCCCGCTTTGTCCTTCCATTCGCAGAATTCCCGGAAATCGGGGAATTTCTCCTCGGCTATATCCCAGCCGGCCCAGCCGTTTTTGTGCCAGTCCATGTCCACTATCAGGACGTCCAGGGGCACGTCGTGCTTCTCGAACTGCCTGACGACTTCCTTGACTTCCTTTTCCGTGTAGGGATAGAAGCGGGAATACCAGTTGCCGAAGGCCCAGCGGGGAGGAATGGGAGTCTTGCCAAGAAGAGCCGCGAACTGGTTCATGGCGCGCTTGAAATCTCTGCCGTAGCAGCCGAAGAAAAAGTTGACGCAGCCGGTTCTTGGGTCCTCAATTGGCCAGCCTTCCTCGTCCAGACAGTACATGCCGCTCTCGTCCATAGTCCAGTAGCCCGCTTTGCTCACGGGTCCGGAAGGGAATTTTTTCCAGATGTCGAGTTCCTTTTTAATGCCTTCCGGCATTTTCTCATAGCGCTTGAAGGTGGTCCAGAGGATCGGCTTCATCAGCCTGACTTCCTCCGGATGAGCCTTGGCGTATTCTGCGATGTTCCAGTTGGTGTTGAAAAGGTTCATTTCCCCGTAGCGGGAGGAGGTCTGGGAGCCGCCTGGGTGGACGCCCTGATCCGGGATCTGAGCGTCGTAGAAGTGGTCAAGCGTGTAAGGGGATCCTAAGTTCTCGTGTTCGAGATCGCCGAAACGGTAAGTCCCTTCCATTCCGCCGGCGCGCCATTCTATGCTTAGGTTCTCCTTGGTAAGTTCCGGGGCGTCCGTGTAATCAATGGTCATCTCCGGGGTTTCCAGCCTGACGCCGGTCTCGGAAAATTCCACGGAGGAAAAGGGCCTCGGGGAAAGCGGGGCGAAAGCTCTCAAAGTCGGCCTGTCGCAAAACGACCCGTCGGGGCTGTGCTCTATTCTGACCAGCCCGTTGCCGAGATAGGAAAAACGCGCGGCGCCGCAAACGATGACGCCGGTTCCGAAAGTCTGCATTCTCATTTTGACACCTCTAAGTTAGATGGCGTTGCCTTTGGCGGCGCAGTAGACCGCTTCGGCGACCGCTCTGGTCACTTCGCGGTCGAGAGCGGGCGGGATCACGTAATCAGGTTTCAGCTCGTCGGGGCTCACCATGCCGGCTATGGCCTGGGCGGCCGCCAGTTTCATCTCTTCCGTGATCTTGGGCGCTCTAGCGTCGAGGGCGCCGCGGAAGATGCCCGGGAAGGCCAGGACGTTGTTGACCTGGTTGGGATAGTCGGAGCGGCCGGTGCAGAC
>JAFYHD010000100.1 GCA_017539325.1 bacterium
AGGACATCCTGAAGAAGATCATCAAAGAGCACAAGAAAGTCCTCTTCAACGGCGACGGCTACAAGTCAGACTGGCTCCTGGAAGCGGAGAAGAGGGGACTGCCCAACACCGCCAAGACTCCGGACGCCCTGAAGGCCTTCACCAAGAAGGAGAACGTGGAAGTCTTCGCGAAGGCGGGAGTCTTCAGCGAGCGCGAGATGACCTCGCGTTACGAGATCGCCCTCGAGGATTACAAGACCAAGATCATGATCGAGGGCAACTGCGCCCTGGAAATGGTGGACACCATGATCATCCCAGCCATCAAGTCGGAATACAAGGAAAGCTTGGAAGCCCTGAAGAAAGCCGGCGACTGCGGCGTGGCCTGCGGCACGGAATCTCTTAGAGACCAGGCGGTGCTGTTCGGAAGCGGGCTCGACACCTTGAGACGCCAGAGAGACAAACTTGAGGAAGCGATCTCCCAGGGCAAGAGCTGCGAGACGATCTCCTCCATGGCGGCTCTTAGGGCCACGGTGGACAATCTCGAAAAGCACGTTTCCGACGAAAAGTGGCCGCTTCCCAAATATCGCGAGATGCTCTTCATCTACTAAGGACAAAATGTCAGAACAAATCAAGCATGAGTGCGCGGTAGCGCTTCTTTGCCAAAGAGAGAGCGGACTTGATCCCAAGTCCGCTCTCAATAAACTAATAATCCTCCTGGAAAAGCAGCACAACCGCGGACAGGACGGAGCGGGAGCCGCGTTGATAGACCCCGATCCTGTTCCCGGGAAAGCGGCCTATCTCTTGAAAAGATCCGCTTCGGAAAACCCGCTGGGCGACTTGGTCAGCTATTGCCACAAATTCAATAGCGACCTGAAGCCCAGCGTTTTTTTAGGACACTTGCGCTACGCCACCTACGGCCGCCACGACGAGAATTTCTGCCATCCCTTCCTCCACAAGGAGGCGGAGCTTAAGAAGACGCTCTTTTTGGCGGGCAACTTCAACCTCACCAACACCAGATCTCTCTTCGAGGCTTACGCCAAACTGGGCAAGCATCCCGACAACATGGCGGACGGCTACCTTATGTGCGAGTGGCTTTCCTACGAGATGGAGAAAGCAAGAAAGGCCGGCGCGAAAGGGGAGAAGGCTATCCTCACCGCCGCCCTCAAGGATCTTCTGCCGAGGCTGGACGGCGCTTACACGCTCTGCGGCGCTTTGGCTAGCGGCTGGAGCTTCGTCGTGAGGGACGCCAACGGGATCAGACCCTGCTTCTATTACCTCAACAAGGAATACGCGGTGGCCGCTTCCGAACGTCCCGCCATCCAGGCGGCCTTCAACATACCGAGCGCGGAAGTGAAGGAACTGCCTCCCGGCAAACTGATGCTCGTTTCCCCGAAGGGCCAGGTCTCCTTCGTTCAGATCCTGGAGCCTCTGGAAAAGAAGAGCTGCGTTTTCGAGCGCATCTATTTTTCCCGCGCCAACGACGCCTTGATCCACAAGGAAAGGAAGGCGCTGGGCGCGGCTTTGGCCAAGCCGATCCTTGAGGCTGTCGATTACGACCTCGAGCACACCTTCTTCAGCTACATTCCCAATTCCGCTCAGGTCGCTTTCCACGGGCTTCTGGAAGCGCTCTTCAACGAGGGCTTGGCGGAGGGCCGCCCGGTCAGGTTCGGCCAGATCGCCGTCAAGGACGCCAAGTTCAGGACCTTCATCGCGGACGCCGCCAGCAGAGCGGAATTCTACCAGCACATCTACGACGTGACCTACGGACTCATTGAGCACGACGTGGACACGCTTGTGGTGCTGGACGATTCCATAGTAAGGGGCAACACAATGAAGAACGCCATACTGCCGATGCTGGACAGGCTCGGGCCGAAAAAAGTCATCATCGCCTCCAGCGCGCCGCCGATTGCTTTCCCGGACTGCTACGGCATCGACATGAGCTCCCTGGAAGAACTCATAGCCTTTAGGGCGCTCATCAAGCTAAGGAAGGGGAAAGCGCTTCTTACCCCGGACAGTTTGAGAAAAGCCTATAATAGTATACCGCTTAAAAAACTTTCCCAGACGATCGCGGACCTTCTGAGACCGGAGGGCATGAAGGCGAAAGTGGAGGTCATTTTCCAGACTTTGCCTGACCTTAAGAAATGCTGCCCGGACGCCGCGGGGGACTGGTACTTCACCGGCAATTATCCCACGTCGGGCGGGGAGAAAGTTTTGCAGCAGGCCATAAACAATTATTTGGAACACAAGCATGAACGCTCCTACTGACCTCATAGAGAAATGGCGCGCTGAAAGGGAACGCAAAGCCTATCTGGCTCTGGAAGACGGCACCGTGTTTCACGGTGTCTCTTTTGGCTATAAAATGGACCGTGTGGGCGAGGTGGTCTTCAACACCGGCATGTGCGGATATCAGGAGATCGTGACCGACCCTTCCTACGCCGGGCAGTTCGTGACGCTGACCACCGCGGAAGTCGGCAACTACGGCGTGAACGGCGACGATCGGGAATCCCGTTCGCTCTTTCTGAACGGGCTCATCCTTGGCGACCTTACCGCGCCAAGCAACTACCGCGCCACATCGTCCCTAAGAGCTTACCTTAACAAGAACAAGATCCCCGGGATCTACGGCGTGGACACCAGGTCGCTGACGCTGCATCTTAGGACCTACGGCAACAAGAAAGCCTACCTTCACGTTGAGGACGCTGCTCTTTCTGAAGAGGAAGCGATAAAGAAAGCCCAGGCCTGGGAAGGCTTGGACGGCCAGGACTACGCCGCCAAGGTCTCCTCCAAGGACGCCTACAATTTCAACGAGGGCAAAAGCGACGCGCCTTTGGTCGTCTGCTACGACTTCGGCGTGAAAACGAACATATTGAGAAACCTTGCCCGCTTCGCCAACGTCACGGTGGTTCCCGCCCAGACACCGGCTGAGGACATCATTAAGATGAAGCCCGACGGCATCTTCCTTTCCAACGGCCCGGCGGACCCCGCCGCGCTGCCTTACGCCGTCAAGAACATCAAGCTCCTTTTAGGCCTGGCGCCCGTCATGGGCATCTGTTTGGGACATCAGCTGCTGGCGCTTTCCCTGGGCGCCGAGACTGGCCGCCTCAAGTTCGGCCACCACGGCTGCAACCATCCCGTCAAAAATCTTGTGACCGGCAAGGTGGAGATAACCAGCCAGAACCACAACTTCGCGGTTAAAATCGAAAGCGTTCCCAAGACGCTGGAAGTGACGCATATCAACCTGAACGACCAGACCATCGAGGGCCTGAGGCACAAGAAGCTGCCGGCTTTCTCCGTGCAGTATCATCCCGAGTCCTGCCCCGGCCCCCACGATTCCAATTATCTTTTCGAGGAATTTAAAAAGATGATATTGGGGAAATGAGATGAAGAGAAAAGATCTTAAGAAGATACTGCTTTTGGGCGCCGGCCCCATCGTCATAGGCCAGGGCTGCGAATTCGACTACTCCGGAGTGCAGGCCGTCAAGGTTCTGAAGAGGGAAGGCTACGAGGTCATCCTTGTGAACTCCAATCCCGCCACCGTCATGACGGACGCCTTCAAAAGGAACGCCGAGGAAGCCGACAAAGTCTACATCGAGCCCCTCCTTCCGGAATACGTGGAGAAGATAATCGCCAAGGAAAGACCGGACGCTCTCCTACCGACATTAGGCGGACAGACCGCCCTGAACCTCGCCATGGAACTGGCCAAGTCGGGCGTCCTCAAAAAATACAATGTGGAAATGATCGGCGCCGATGACAAGGCCATCGACCGGGCCGAAGACCGCGACCTCTTTAAGCAGGCTATGGCGGAACTGGGCCTGG
Source organism: bacterium (assembly GCA_017539325.1). Taxonomy (GTDB): domain Bacteria; phylum Auribacterota; class UBA3054; order UBA3054; family UBA3054; genus UBA3054. Next base: position 3,793 of record JAFYHD010000100.1, read on the forward strand.
ATATGCCGAAGAGCGATTGCGCCCATGACCTTGAGGAAGCCAAAGCGGTGGCCAAAAAGATCGGCACCTGGCCCCTCATCATAAGGCCCGCTTTCACCCTAGGTGGCACCGGCGGCGGCATCGCGCACAACGAAAAGGAACTTCTCGAGATCGCCAAAGAAGGCCTTGAAGCCTCCCTTAAAAGCGAGATCCTGATAGAGGAATCCCTGATTGGTTGGAAGGAATTCGAGATGGAAGTCATGCGCGACAAGGCCGGCAACGCCGTCATTGTCTGCTCCATCGAGAACCTCGACCCCATGGGCGTGCACACCGGCGACTCCATCACCGTCGCTCCGGCGATAACTTTGACCGACGTTGAATACCAGGCCATGCGCGACGACTCCATAAGAGTCTTGGAAAAGATCGGCATCGCCACCGGCGGTTCCAACGTCCAGTGGGCCGTGGATCCCAGAAACGGAAGGCGCGTCATCATTGAGATGAACCCCAGAGTCAGCCGCTCCTCCGCCCTGGCCTCCAAGGCCACCGGTTTCCCCATCGCCAAGATCGCCGCGCTCTTAGCGGTAGGCTACACCCTTGACGAACTGAAAAACGATATTACGGAAAAAACGCCCGCCTGCTTCGAGCCGGCCTTAGACTACTGCGTCGTAAAGATCCCGCGCTTCACCTTCGAGAAATTCCCCGGCGCCGACACCAAGCTCGGCACCCAGATGCACTCCGTTGGCGAAGTGATGGCCATCGGCAAGACCTTCAAGCAGGCCTACCTCAAGGCCGTGCGCTCTCTGGAAGCGCCCCTCAAGTACCACGACGAGGATTCCTTCGACCCCTGGTTCAGAAACGAGCTGAAGGAACTTAAGGCTTTCAAGAAACTCTTAGGCATCTTCGACCTCGAAACCATTCCCGAGGACGTTTTGCTCCAGGCCAAGGTAATGGGCTTTTCTGACAAAGAGATCGCCCGCGAACTGAACGCCAAGGAAGAGGATGTCAGGAAGAAGAGAAACGGGCTTAACATCCATCCCACCTTCGGCGCCGTGGACACCTGTGCTGGCGAATTTGAGGCCAAGACGCCCTACTACTACTCCTACTATTCCTACGACAAGCAAACGGAAGAGCAGAAACCCAAGACCAAAAAACGCATCATGGTCTTGGGCGGCGGCCCCAACCGCATCGGCCAGGGGATAGAGTTCGACTGGTGCTGCTGCCACGCGGCCTTCGCCCTGAAGGAAAAAGGCTTCGAGGTGATCATGCAGAACTCCAACCCGGAGACCGTCTCCACTGACTACGACACCTCCGACAAGCTCTACTTCGAGCCTCTGACTTTCGAGGACGTCATGGAGGTCTACGAGAAGGAAGACTGCGACGGCATAATAGTCCAGTACGGAGGCCAGACGCCCCTTAACCTCGCCGCAAGATTAAAAGCCGCCGGCGCCACAATAGTCGGCACTACTCCCGAGGACATAGCCCTGGCGGAGGACAGGGACTTCTTCAAGAAGCTCGTCAATGAAGTCGGCATGAAGCAGCCTGTGAGCGGCATCGCGCATTCCGTCAAAGACGCCAAGAAGATCGCCGACAAGATCGGCTATCCCGTGCTGGTTCGCCCGAGCTTTGTCTTAGGCGGCCGCGGCATGGCCATCGTCTCCAACGAAAAAGAACTCGACCGCTACGTAGGCGAGGCCGTGGCGGCCTCCGAGGGCAACTCCATTCTTATCGACAAATTCCTGGAGAACGCCGTGGAGCTCGACGTGGACTGCATCTCCGACGGCGAGACCGTCGTCATTGGCGCTATCCTTGAGCACGTGGAAGCCGCCGGCTGCCACTCCGGCGACGCCGCTGCCATAACTCCTCCCGTCTCCTTAAAACCCCAGGTCATCGAGGAAATAAGAAAATTCGCCAAGATCTTCGCCCAGAAACTCAACGTCGTAGGCCTCATGAACCTTCAGCTGGCCGTGAAAAACGACGAGCTCTGGATGATCGAAGTTAACCCCAGGGCCTCCCGCACCGTGCCTTTCGTCTCGAAGGCAATCGGCGTTCCCTTGGCCGGCTACGCCGCACTCTGCATGGTGGGCTTCAAGCTAACCGACCTCGGCTTCACCGAGGAAGTGGCTCCCAAATGCTACTGCGTAAAAGAAGCCGTCTTCCCCTTCATAAAATTCAAAGGCGCCGCTATCGACCTCACTCCCGAGATGCGTTCCACCGGCGAAGTGATGGCCATCGGCTCCGACCCCATGGAAGCCTACTACAAATCCCAGCAGGCCGCCGGCAGCCCGCTTCCCAAGCAGGGCAAGATCTTCGTCTCCCTGAAGGACGAGGACAAAGCGGAAGCCATCCCTCTCGTTCAAAAACTCGTCGACATGGGTTTCTTCATCTACGCTACCCTTGGAACCTCCACCTGCCTCTGGAACAACGGCATCAAATCTACCGGCGTCTACCGCGTCTCCAAAGGCCGCCCCAACGCCATCGACTACATCAGGGAAAGGGAAATAGGCTGGGTGGTCAACACCTCCGAATCCGGCATGGAGCCCGCTGACGACCACTTCCGCATCCGCGCGGAAGCCGTACTTGCCGGCGTCCCGGTCACCACCACCATAGACGGCCTCCGCTACGCCGTCTCCGCCCTGGAACGCGAAAAAGGCGAAGCCGACATCCCAGTCCGAAATCTCTAGGAAAGCCTTAATCGTTTTCGCGACCGTAAAATAAAAAAAGAAAGAGGAGCCCCTTGCGGGGCTCCTTTTTTCTATTCCTCAAAATCGATGATTTTTAAAATTTGGGGAATAAAGAGCCTGAGATGAGCCCTCTTGACTTTTTGGGGGAGGGTTGGTAGGCTATTAGTTAGTTATGACTAACTAGGAGAAAAAATGTCCGATGAAATGATAATTCACTGCTGCGCCCCGACCATGGCGGCCCTCAAGACTGGCAGCGTTTTCAACTGTCCTTTCGAGAGCGAAGAGGAGATGCGAAATAGCCTTTCCGAGATAAACGTCTGCTTGAAAAGGAAAGGCGTGAGCGTCGTCGCGCTCCGCTATCGCAAAGGCCGGGGACTGGTCTATTTCTACCGTCCGAAGATGCTGGAGGAAGATCTTAAGGGGCATCTCGCCAAGGAGCTCCTTGCCGATTACGGCTATCCCGAAGAGGGGACGGAAGAGAAAATAGCTCACTTGAGGCGGCGGTTTGATTCGTCAAGGGATTTTCCCCACGAGCTGGGATTGTTCTTGGGGTATCCGGCGGTGGACGTCAAAGGCTTCATCAACGGGAGCGAATGCGTGTATACGGGGCTGTGGAAAGTCTACGAGAGCGACTTGAGGAAAGCCAGGGAGCTTTTCGAGCGCTGCCGCGACTGCACCAAGTGCTTCCTCAGGCTGAGCAAGGAAGGCTGGAGCCTCTACAATCTGACCATAAACAAATAACCATAACAATAAGGAAAACAAAAATGAGCAAAGTAGCAGTTATTTTCTGGAGCGGCACAGGCAACACCCAGGCAATGGCGGAAGCCATAGCGGAAGCCGCGAAAAGCAAAGGCGCGGAAGTCGACGTATTGACTTGTTCCGAAGTAGGGGATCTCTCCTCTTACGATTCCGTCGCGCTGGGCTGCCCGGCCATGGGCGCCGAGGAACTGGAGGACAGCGAGTTCCTGCCTATGCTGGACAAAGCGGAGCCGCAGCTGGGCGGGAAGAAAGTCGCCCTCTTCGGCTCCTACGGCTGGGGCGACGGCGAATGGATGCGCAGCTGGGAAGCGCGCTGCAAAGAAGCCGGGATCGCCCTGCCCTTCGGCTGCGTGATGGCGCACGAAACTCCCGACGCGGCGGCTATGGCGGCCTGCAAAGCCCTGGGCGAAGCGCTGGCGTAAACTAATCGATCTTCACTTCTTTCCTGCTTGACGGCGGCCAATTTTGGCCGCCGTTTCGTTTCATTCAGAATATTACTCGGACAGAAGTTTGTTATAGTCTCCAATCCTATAAAGCGGAATGATCTTAACGTTGCCAATCGTTCCGAAGTTTTCCGCTGATGTGCGGATGCCTAGTGAAAGCTGTTTTTCCTTCATCATTATATTGAGGCTTTTCATGGAACCTCTTTTGCCGCTCTTAACTTCAATTGGCAAAA
>JAFYHD010000101.1 GCA_017539325.1 bacterium
CTACGGTGTAGTCGGGGGAGGAGAAATACCATTTGCCTCCCTTGAACTCGGCCTGCGGCGCGTTTTTGTCAGGCTGCTTTAAGGTGTATCCCAAGCGGATCCCGTGCTTCCTTCCGATCTTGTAGAATTTGACGGAATCCATATAGTTTCTGATGTCGTCCATGTTCTTCAAGGAGAACAAATGGATGGGGCCGCGTTGTCCCATGGGGTACGCTTTCAAAAGCATGAAGTCCCTCAGGCGTTTGGCCTTCGCTTTCTCCAGTTCGCGGCTGGCTTGGGCGGAACCGGTCTTGGCTATTATGGCGGCGTTGCGGAAGGGCGGCCTCACGGCGCGGCGGCGCCAGTAGTTGGGCCTCGGCGGGGGAACGCGGTCTTCCGGAGTGCCGCCGCCCATATCGTTCATGATCTGTCCTACGGAGAAGAGCTCCCTTAGGAAAGATTTGATCTCGGGCAGGGCTTCATCGGGAGCGCCGATGCATTCGTTGGCGCGGCGCCTCAGGATCCTGATCCTGATGTTGCGGTGCCTGATGTCGTCGAGGTACTGCCTGATGCGGCTGATCAAGATCCTAACCTGCTCGTTCACTCGCAGGCACAGAAGCTGGAAGATGCCCTCCGGCGCGAAGAAGGGGATAAGCCTAGCCAGCATCTGCTCTATTGGGTCTTCCTGCTCGGCCAAGGCGCCGGACAAAGGATTGTTCTCGGCGTGCAGCCGCATCGCTTCCCTGGCGTTCCTTAAGATGGCGAGCCCCTGCTGGGAGTTCCAGCGCGAAAGAGCGCTGTAAACGGGCGGCGTCAGGTTCGCCACGCGCTGCAGATATTGGTCGACGTAGCGGGCCAGGCGGTCTATTATCTGCGGCAGAGTTTCAAGCTGGAAAGGCTCGATGTTGAAAGTCGCTATCCTGGCGCCGAAGTCGCTGATCTCGTTGGCGACCAGGCGGCAGCGGTTGTCGAGCTCCGAGATGTTCCTGGCTAGCCTGCGCAGCTCCGCATCCGAAAGATTTTCGCCGCGGGAAAGGCAGAGGCCGATCTTTTCGACGAGCTCCTGAAGATCCAGGAGGTGGTCCTGGTCAAGGGAGACCGCGTTGAGGTTTTCCACGGAGCGCAGGAGCGAAAGGCTCTCGAGCAGTGCCCTGGTATGGTCGGTCAGGCGGTAAAGGAACTTCTGCACTCTCCTGTCCGCGATGTGCTGCAGCCTCTTCGGCTCGATGCGGCGCTCGACGTTGCCCCAGAGCATAAGCTGCTCCATGTCGGCCCGGAAAGCCTGCTGGCTGTAGGGGCCGGCGGTCTCCAAAAGCGATTGGACGGCGTCGTAGATGTCGTTGTGGTATTTCTCGACTTCATGGGCCTGGCGGCGCAGGAAGAGATAATACAGAATGGTGGCGTAATACCATCTGCGCTCGGAACTGAGGAAGGCGCAGTGACTGACTGGAAGCAGGTCCAGAAACGGGGGCTCCGGCGCCACAGCCTGAAAAAGATCAGGCTGCGGCGCGGGATCGATCTGTTCAATTATATTATTGTCCATAATCCCTTCTTATACGAATACACACTCAATATATTGTATCAAAAGGGCCTTTTTTTAACAATATATTGGGTAGAAGGGAGGGGATTATCTGCGAGAGGAAAAGAAGTCCTTGAGAAGCTTCTCGCATTCCATGGAGCAAAAACCTTCCAGCACTTCGACTTTGCCGCCCGTCCAGGTGTTGGCGAGGTTGGCGTTCGACAAAAGGGCGCCCCTTTCCCAGTCGCGCGCTCCGAAAACGACGGTTTTGATCCTTGAGAGAAGAATGGCTCCGGCGCACATGGGGCAGGGCTCCAAGGTAACGTAAAGCGTGCAGTTGGTCAGGCGGCGGCCCAGCTTTTTTTGGGCCTCCTTTATGGCCAGGAGCTCCGCGTGGGCGGTGGCGTCTTTTTTGGCTTCTATAAGGTTGTGGGCGGAAGCGACAACGCTGCCGTCCGCGTCAACGACGACGCAGCCTACCGGGACTTCGCCCGCGGCTTCGGCGGCTTCGGCCTCTTTAATAGCCAGCAGCATGTGATCTTTGTGTTCCACGGAAAACATTTTACCAAAATCAGAAACGGCAAATTTGCTACAATAAAAGATAGACAATTTGATTTCACACCAACACGAGGATATTTATGAAAAAAGGATCTATTTTTCTCCTGACGGCCCTCGCTCTTTCCGCGCTCGCGTCGTTTGCTGAACCGACTGTTTTCTTCCAGGAAAACTTCGAAGGCTACAACACGGGCGATTTCCTTCCCCAGTGCGAAACGGCGAGCATTTATCAGGCCAAATATCAGACGAACTTCGCCTATAAGGTCGAAAGCGGCATCATGGATACCAAGTGCCTGACCGTGACGAAGAACGACGCCGACGGCTTCAACTCCGGCGATTCCGGCGTTTGGATCCCAACAGGGGCCGACGACAGTATGTTCACCGAGACCGGCGTCATGAGGATACGTTTGAAACACCGCTCCATCAGCAACATCAGCGGCTTCATATTCGGCAACGGCGCAAGCGGCCGCGCCATTTGGGCCTACCGCAACGGCGGCACCTTTTACATCAAAAGGGACAACGACGGCAAGCACGATATCCAGCTGACGGGCATCGGCGGAGACAAGGACAACGAGCTCGAGTTCAACATCAGCTATCCTTCCCGCCGCGTCATGAACGTAATTGCCAACGGCGTGACCAACACCCCGGAGAATTTTACGCTTTCCAACGTTAAGATAACGCACATCGGCGCGGCCGTTCTGGCCGGCGGCTATGTCGCGCAGGGCAGCGGCTACGTCACGGCCATCGACGACATAGAAGTGGCTTACGAGGCTCTGACCACTCCCCAGGCCTCCATGTCGACCGATCCCGTGCTGATTGGCCGCAAAGTCGCCAGCCGCGATTTCGTCATAGCCAACAACGGCGGCGGTTCTTTCGAATACACAGTCTCCGCCCTGGGCGATCCGGAATGGCTCAGTTTCGCCCCCACTGGCGTCTGCAAGACCACCAAGAGCCACAAGGTGACCTTCAACCGCGACGTCATGGGCGACGGCTTTTACCGCACGATCCTTACCTTCGACGCTTCTCCTTACGGCACCTTCGACATCCCCCTCAGCGTCAGGTCCGGCATGGTTTTCTATTACGAAGATTTCGAGGCCCCCTACATGCAGGCGGGCGAGCTTCACGGCCAGCAGGGCTGGTTCGGCAAGGAGGAGGGCAACGACTACTCCCCGGGCACGAACGAAGCATACGTCAACACGCCAAGCGACCCCTGGGACGGCCAGTGCGTGACCTTTGAGAAAGCCGGCGGCTGGGACGGCTATTGGTATCCCGTCTGGACGCCTTCCAACCTTATCATCAAGGTCTCCTGCAAATTCCGCTGGGACTTTGTCAACGAAGCCGACCGCTTCAATTTCCGTTCGACCTACTGGGCCAATCCGGCTATCTTCGACCTCTGGTATTCCAGCGACAAGGACATCAGGCTCTGGGGATACAACGACACGTCGGGATATCCTCTCGTCGGCAGCTACGGCCTGCCCGGGAACACCTGGAACGACATCTCCTACACCCTGGACTTCAGGATGCAGCAGCTCACGGAATTCACTTTCGGCGACTTCACCACGAACTTTACGGAAAAGCCGCTTAGGAAGAGAATGAACGACAGGGTGGTGCCCATGCACTACTTTGAGAAATTCGCCGTTTCGGGCGGCGGTGAGGAATCCAGGGTAAACGTCTCCATCGACGACCTCCTCATCACGGAAGTCGAGCGTCCAAAGATCTCCATTCCCGTTTACGAGAAAGCGGTCGCGATGGGCGGATTGAATGTTTACACCAACGTTTTGGAAAACGCCGGTGCCCAGAACTACAAGTTCACGGCGGAAGTCCTCGATTACACCGACAATCTGAAACTCTCCCGCACCACGGGCTCCATAGGCACCAAGGGCTTGGTCATCTACAGGCTTAACCGCGCGGGCCTTGCGGACGGTTACTACACCGCCAGGATCAAATACGACTGGACGGCCTCCAACAGCACCAACTCGGGCTCCTTCGTCCAGCTCGTGACCTTCGGCGTGGGCGGCTGGTACTACACGACCGATTTCGAGGGCGAACTCTTCCATCTGGGCCCGATCAACGGCCAGGAATGCTGGAAGACCGAATACGCTTACGGAGACATCGATCTGAGGCTCTTTAACGGCATCCAGTGCCTCTATTTCGACCAGGCCGGCAAAGCACAGGTTTCCGCCGGCGTCCCGGCCCAGAGCCATTACTCCTTCCGCTGCCTAGTCAACCTGCCGGACAACAACAACACGACCTTCCTTAGGTTCTGCCAGAACACCGGTGATGGATTTTTGCCCTTCTACATCAGAAGGGACCGTGAATCCCATGAGGTCATCCTTGGCTACAAGCCAGCCGGCGAAGACGATGTCGTCGAGCTTATGAGGAACAGCACGCTCGGCAAGTGGCAGACCTTCTCCTACACCATGGATCTTGACGAAGCCAATTCCTGCGTTACGCAGGTCACGCTTGGCGATTACGTGAAGGATTGCTATGTCGGCGAGATCGTCCTCAACACCGAATTCGACGGCCAGCCCATTTCCTCCTTCAGCATCGAGGCCGTGAACGACGGCCCGGACGAGGAAAGGGACACCGGCGCCTACATCAAGAACGTTGTGGTCTGCGACCATACGCTCCCCGAGCCGGCCATCTTCGGACTGCTTGCCGTCTCGCTGCTTTTGCTTCGCAGAAAATAAGCGGCGGACTGAAGCGCCAGCTAAATTAGCCCCGGGTCTCCCGGGGCTTTTTTATTGCCTCCCGAAATGAACAGGTTTTCCTTCCCTTATCCACCTGAATTCCACACTTTATCGAATTGTGGATAACTTGTGGATAACTGTTAGTAAGTGCTATAATATGGTATATTTAGCCATCTTATAAATGTGTAATAAATTGTGAAATGTGTTAGCAACACTTGATTTAGGGTGCGCTTTGTGGTAGGATGTCAGAAGATAATCTTATATTGAAATATTGTCTTGGAGACTTAATTGGATATTATGAAATCAACTTTCGGAAAGAAGACATTAAGCCTGAAATTGGGACTGGCCGTTCTGACTTTGACGGCGGTCCTCTCTTTTTCCGCTTATGGCGAGACCATAATCGAGCGCATTGACATAGAGGGCAACAAGAGAGTAAGCGAGCAGGTCATTCGTGACATGATCAGCACGCATCCCAACGAGATCTATTCGGAAGAGAAAGCGATGGCCGACACCGAGAGGCTTCTGGCTTCCGGTGATTTTGAGAGCGCTTCCACGACCACGAGCGACGGCATCAGCGGCGCCATCGTCACATACACCGTAAAGGAAAGGCCGATCCTAGACAAACTTGATTTTACGGGCAATAACAGCATAAAGGAAAAAGATCTCATCGAAAAGCTCCAGGTCAAGATAGGCGAACCGTTAAGCCTTGAAAAACTTGAGAATTCCGTTGAGGAGATCCGCAAATATTACGCCGAGAAAGGCTATGGCATGGCGGACGTCACCTACGAGATAGACGACACCGCGGACGGTACAAAAGCCAGCGTCAACATCCTCGTGTCTGAAGGCGAGGAATCCTACATCAGGGAAGTCAACATCAGCGGCAACACGCTTATCTCCACGACCAAGATCAAATTCCTGATCGGCACGAAAGCCCGTTTCTGGTTCATGTTCGGCACCTACCAGGAAGACCAGGTCAGGGACGACATGTGGAAGATCACCGAGATGTACCAGGAGATCGGATACCCCGAAGCCCAGGTCGATTACGACCTCCACGCCACCGAGAAAGGCGACGGATTAGCCCTCGACATCACGATCGACGAGGGGCGTCCTTATTATGTCAACGACATCACCGTGCGCCAGGGCAAGCTCAGAGACATGTATCTCACCAACATCATCTCGATGATCGAGGTGCACAGAGACGAGCCTTACACGCCGCAGGCCGTGGAAAGGGATACCGAGAACTTAAGGAATTATTTCCGCTCCCTGGGCTACGCCGACGCCGTCTGCGCTTCCAAGGTCATCCTTGCCGAAGAGCAGCCTGACGACAGCGTCAGAGTCGATATTTTCTACGAGATGGACGAATCGTCCCTCTTCGACATCGGCATCGTTTACATCACCGGCAACGAGCGCACGAAAGACGTTGTCATAAGAAGAGAGCTCAGTTTCTTCCCGGGCGACCGCTACAATTACTACCGCATCGACACGAGCAAACAACGCCTGATGAACATGGACTACTTCGAGAAAGTGGACATCGTCGAGGCGCCGAATCCCCAGGATCACAGCAAGAAAGACATTTACGTCGATGTCAAGGAAAAGCTGACCGGCCAGGTCGGTATCGGCGTCGGCTTCTCCTCGGTCGACTATCTCTTCGGCACGATCACTATCACGCAGCCCAACTTCGACTGGAAGAATTACAAGAACTTCTTCACGGGTGGCGGCCAGCACTTCCGCATCAAAGGCGAATTCGGCATTCACCGCCAGGACGTCATCTTAAGCTTCACCGAGCCTTACTTCTTGCATGAACAGCTGAAGGGAAGGAAAGTCGCGGCCGGCTTCGACGTCTACTGGAAGAACAACAACGCCCTGGGCCCCGATCTTAGGATCATGAGGATCGGCGGCGACCTTAGGGCCGCGACTCCCATAAGCATGGCCTGGATCCCGACGGTCGGCAAATACCTCGGCGTCATCAAGGTCGAGGGAGCGTTGGCAGGCGAATACATCAGGGTCGGCGTCGACAAGTCGCTTGATTACGGCGACACTATCGTCGGCGAAGACACCGCCTGGATCAAGCGCCGCCATGTCAACAGAAGGAACGGCCGCGTCCAGAAACGCATGGTCCCGCTGGAATACGAGCGCTACGACAAGTATCTGAAGAAAGAGAAAGGCAGCTACGCTGTGCTCGCTCCGACCATTACTTTAACGCGCGATACCAGAGACGCCCTGTTCCTCCCGACTTCCGGCGCTCTTACCATCTTGAAAGGCAGAGTCGGCGTCGGCTCGACCATCTACGGTCTTGTGGAAGCCAGCCACTCCCAGTACTTCAAGCTCTTCGAACTCTTCGAAAGGAAGCCCAACTACGTGTTCGCCGGCTCGCACGTTCTGTTGCTGCGCGGATCTATCGGCTTCGCTTCCCGCAACACGCCGATCTTCGACCGCTTCTTCATGGGCGGCTCAGAAGAAATGCGCGGCTTCCGCTACGGCTTCGTAGGACCTAAGGATTACTCCGGCGACAACCCGCTGGGCGGCAACTTCAAGTTCATGGTGTCCGCAGAATACATCTTCCCGATCTGGCGCTACAACGAGAACATCAGCGTGCACGGCGCGGTCTGGACCGACATCGGCAACGTCTGGTGGAAGGAAAGGACTTACTACAAGGCTCTGCGCGCTGTCAACGGCCAGTACGTGGTCGAGAAGAAGAAGTTCGACAACTTCGGCGAAATCAACGCCAGCGTCGGCGGCAGCCTTATACTGCAATTGTGGCGCATGCCCATCAGAGTCAACTACGGCGTGCCGATCTTCAAGGATTCCGACTCTAAAGACTGGAAACCGCTGGACGGCTTAACCCTCGGCACAGGATTCTCCTTCTGATGAAAAGCGTGAAATACATACTTCTGGCAGCGGCCTCAGTAATGCTCTTCGGATGCGCGAGAGCCACCATGGAAAACATCCATGAGGGCGTCGTGATGAACGCCCGCAACCACATCAATCTCGCGGTCACACCGAAGTACACGACCATCGCGGTCATGCCTTTCATAAACAATTCCGGAGTTAAGAACGCCAACACCTACGCCAGGCGTTCCTTTTACGGCAACCTCGTTTCCTACAAGAACTGGAACGTCCAGCCTATGGGCGAGACCGACAGCCGCCTTTCGAAGCTCACCCGCCGCGACCTCGACGAAAGCGCCGCCGGCAGGATGAGGAGCGCCCTGGGGGTCGACCTTGTCTGCTACGGCGAAGTGAAAGAGCAGTGCAGCCGCTACGGCCTTGTCTTCTCTTACAACAGCGTGACCGTCAGAGTCGCTTTCTACGACGCCGGAACCGGCGAAAAAGTCTGGGAATCCGAGGATTTCCGCGACTCCTTGGTCATGGGCATCAGCTTCATGTACATGTATGAAAGAGACGTCATGTGGGCCAGAGAGATCCACAACCGCTACGACGAACTCTTCCGCGACATGATGCAGCAGTTCCCCATGTGCACTTACGGGTACAAAAACAAATGAATAAGATCGCTATGAAAAAACTTGCAATAATAACGCTTTTAGTCTTCACGTCCTTCGCGGCCATGGCTGGGAAGCCGGGCTTCAAGAAATATACCGGCTCCTACAATCTTACCGCCAACGGTGCGACCTACACAGTCATAGTTGCCAGAGACGGCTACACCACGATTCTTGGCGGTCAGCTGAAAGACCCGGTGGCCGGCAAGGTGAAATTTTGGCAGGGCCGTCAGGAGATGCGTCTTCTGTACCCCCAGTACACCTTCAAGGGTTTCGCCAACTCCCTCGACCTCTTCTCCGGCGAATTCATGGACGCCACACAGGGACCGGACTACGTCGACGCCACGCTCCAGAGGTCCGACACCTCCATCTTCCACATCAAGTTCATGAAGAGCACCAAGCGCACCGTCAAAGGCGACGTTTTCTACAACTACGGCAAGGAAGTGAAGCCGTGGAGCTACTACATTGCCTATTATTATAAGGCCGAAGGCGACAGGACCTTCTATTTGCGCAAGACCAAGAAGATCTCAAGGCTGGGCTTCTTCAACATGAACTTCCCGAAATTCTCCCAGGTCGACGTCTACGTCGTTTCCGAGGAAGGTTTAGCCGACTTGCCCGCCGAATACTCCAGCCCCCTGTCAGTGGACGGCACCAAGATCATGGCTTACAATTACTGCGAACCGGGGTACAAGCAGCCCCGCGACGTATACAAAAACAAATAAAACCAAACGATTCTTCTCCTACAATGTTTGGGCGGACGGGGCAACCCGTCCGCTTTTTTTATTTTCGATCATTTGAAAATAAAGTAGGCGGCGGCCACCATGCAAAGGGCGGCGTAGAGGAAGTTCCAGGAAACTTTCTCTTTCATGATGAAGATCGCGAAGGGAACGAAGACGGAGAGAGTGACGATCTCCTGGGTGATCTTCATCTGCATCAGGGTCAGCGACTGGTTGCCGAAGCGGTTGGCCGGTATCATGATGCTGTATTCGAAGAAGGCTATTATCCAGCTTGTAAGAATGGCGAGGAAAACAGGGGCGTCCGCTTTGTTCTTCAAATGGTAGTACCAAGCGAAGGTCATGAAGATGTTGGAGAGGACGAGCATGGAGGCGTAGAGGAAAAAATGGGCGAATTTCATATCTGTCGGTTCCAGGCCGTGCCGGTCTTATTGTTGGTTATTGTGAGCGCGAAGAGGTTTTTTATGTGGGCTATCGCTTCGGAAATCCTCGCGGATGGCTTTTCGGGAAGCTCAAGGAGCAGCTTTTCCGGATTGGGGCCTATGGCCCTGGAGAGCGCCGCGAGGTAGAGCTCCTCTTCATCAAGATCCCGGCAGGCCTTATAAAGAATGGGGGAGAGCCAGGGCCAACTTTCCATTTCGGCGATCCTTGACCTTATTTCATCCTGGCTCCAGCCGCGCAGCGCAAGGTCGCCTTGGACGTTCTTGAAGACCGTCATGTGCGGGTACAGGGCGTGCCATTGGGAAACGAACGCGGTGTCAGATGAACCGAAAGCGAACATTACTTCTTATTCGAGCTTTTCTTGATGAAGCTTACGATGTCGGCTTTGAGTTTGGCGCGCTCAGAGTCTACGGTGTACATCATGTGCCCGCCCTGATAGTAGGTCTGGGAGATGTTCTTTTGCAATTCCGGAGTCAACGGCATATGGTTCACCGTGTGCCAGGTGGCGAAATACGGCGTAGCCAGGTCGAAGTAGCCGTTGGCGATCATGACCTTGAGATCCGTGTTGCGGCAGATGGCTTGGCGCAGTCTGTCGCTGACGTTGACGTATTTGCCCTCGTGGTCGAATTTCCAGGGATGCGCGCGTCCGGTCAGGACCAGGTAGAGTTTTTCTGAATCGTAATTCAGTTCGCTTCTTACGTAATCGTTGAAGCAGGTCGTGAAAACGCCGGCGGTGGCGGAATGACTGGGATCGGTCTCGGGATGGTCGCCGGCTCTTTCGCCGTCTCTTCCTTTGATCCTGCCGTCGAAGCGGCCGACGCTGTAGCCTTCCTCTTTCAGGAGGTTCTTGGTGAAGCGCCAGATGGAGGGCTTCAGGTTGCAGTCAAGCACGAACTGTTCGGTAAGGCCGGTGTAGGCGGCCAGCTTTTTGGCCACCTCCAGCTTTTCCTCTTCGGGAAGCGCCGTGCCCAAAAAGAGCGCGCGAAGATATTCGTTGACCGCGAAGCTTTCCACTTCGGCCAGAAAATCGCTTTGCTCCGTGCCTTTTCCGGCTTTCTTGTGATAGTGGGCGATGGCGGCGTAAGTCGGCAGGAAGAGAATGTAGGGGAGATCGTTGCCGAAATCAAATCTGGCGGTGCCGAAATCAAGGATGGAGGAAACGAGTATGATGCCGTTCAGATACATGCCCTGCTCGTTGTTCAAGTATCCGGCCAGGCCCGCGGAGCGCGTCGTGCCGTAGCTTTCGCCGAGCAAGTATTTCGGGGACATCCAGCGGCCTTGCTGGCTCGAGAAACGCATGATGAAGTCGCCCATGGCCTCGATGTCTTTTTCCAGGCCGTGGAACTCGTCCTCGTGCTCGAGGTCGGCGGCGCGGGAAAAGCCCGTGCTGACAGGGTCGACGAAGACGAGGTCGGCTATGTCGAGGAGCGTCTCCTTATTGTCCACGATCTCAAAGGGCGGCTTGGGAGCGGAGCCGTCGGCGTTCATTTTGCAGCGCCTGGGGCCGAAGGCGCCCATGTGAAGCCAGATGGAGGAGGAGCCGGGGCCGCCGTTGTAGATGAAGATAACGGGGCGGCTCTTTTTGTCTTTCACGCCGCTTTTTTCGTAGTAGGTGAAGAAGATCTTGGCCTTTATTTTGCTCTCGTCCTTGTGCTCTCTCAAAAAGAGCGTGCCGGTCGTGGCGGTATAGTCGAGCTTGGTGTTTCCCAGTTTGAGGGAGTGCTTGGTCGTTACTCTTTCCTCTTTTTCGGGAACGGGAGGATTTTTGACTTCTTTTTCGTTTTCCATAAATGTCCTTTATTTAACGAGTCCGGCGAAGCCCATGAAGGCTATGGCCAAAAGCGCGGCGGTAAGGAAGGCGATCGGCATTCCCCTGAAAGGCTTGGGGATCTCAACAAGCGCCAGGCGCTCCCTAATACCCGCCATCAGCATGAGGGCGAGTAGGAAGCCGCATCCGGCTCCAAACCCCTGCAGGACGCCA
Organism: bacterium; assembly: GCA_017539325.1. Classification (GTDB taxonomy): domain Bacteria; phylum Auribacterota; class UBA3054; order UBA3054; family UBA3054; genus UBA3054. The sequence continues at coordinate 11,394 of JAFYHD010000101.1, forward strand.
AACAGGAGGCTCCCAGGGTGCCCGTAGCCTAGCTGAGCGCCGTTGATGGTGACGCCCTCGATGTTGAGGATCGTGACGCCCAATACGGCGCAGTTCGTCGTGATAAGGGGGAGGTAGATGCCTAAGGCCGCGTAAAGGGGTGGGGCGATCTTCTGGATGACCATCTCCACGAACTGCACGAGGGCCGCGATGACGAGGATGAAGACCAGCGTCATAAGGTACCTGAGGTCGAAGCTTTCAACACTTTGCCCGTTTCCGAAGATCTTGTAGAAAAGATTGCTTTCGGAGGGGTAGAGGAAGAAGTGGTAAACGAGCCAGCAGACGACGCTCGCGAGAGTCATGACGAAGATGACGGCGAGCCCCATGCCGAGCGCCGACTTCTTCTCCGTGGAGACGCCGATGTACGGGCAGTAGCCCAAAAAGCGCGAGAAGATGAAGTTGTTGACGAGAACAACTGAGATGATGACTAGAAAGGCGGTGGCTAAGTTCATTTGGCCCTCCTTTGGGCTAGAACGTTACGCACGGCCATGACCAGGCCGAAAGTCAGAAGCGCGCCGGCGGGCAGGATCATGATGCCTATTGGGTCCCAGCCGGGAACGACGGTAAACCCGAACCATTTGTTAGCGCCCAAAACTTCCCTAATGGTCGCGATGATCGAGATTGCGATCAGGAAGCCGATGCCCATGCCGAGGCCGTCGAGCGCGGCTCGCAGCGGATTGTTCTTGGCGGCGAACGCTTCCGCGCGTCCAAGGATGATGCAGTTCACGACGATCAGCTTGATGAAGAGTCCGATGGCCTTGCTAAGTTCAGGCGCAAAGCCCGCGATGAGCATGTCGACGACCGTCACCAAAAAGGCGATGACGATGATGTAGCAAGGGATCCTGATCTTGGAAGGCACGAAGCCCTTGATCAAAGAAATGATGATGTTGGAGAAAGTCAGGACCGCGATGACTGAAAGTCCCATGCCCACGGCGTTCTTCATGCTGCCGCTTGTGGCAAGCGTAGGGCACAGGCCCAGAGAGAGCACCAATACGGGGTTCTTTTCCCAAATGCCTTTTAAAAATTCCTTGAAAAGACTCATAATTTTCCCTCCGCTTTAGCTTTCAGGAAGAGTTCGATGGGCTCCTTGACCGCTTTCGTGACAGCCGTGCTTGTGATCGTCGCGCCGGAGAGGGCGGTGATGTGTTTCGGATCCTTCGTTTTCACGACTATGAGGTCTTCCGGCGATTTGCCGGAGAACTGGGCCTGGAACCAGGGAATGTTGCTTTCCTCCTTCTCGGGCTCGGGGGAGAAGAGGCTGACGAACGCGCAGAGCAGCGACTTGTTGCTTGGCAGCGCGTCCACTTCCGCGCCGAGGCCCGGAGTTTCGGCCTGCTCGAGCACTCTGATGGCGACGACTTTGCCGTCGGGCTCGATGCCAGTCAAAACTTTGATACGGGACTGGTAGCCGCCGACAGAGTAGAGCAGTTCGTAACCGATAACGTTTTTGCCTTCGTCGAAGACTTCGTAGTATTCGATCGTTTTGCCGTCTGTTTCAAGCTTTTTCAGTTCGCCAAACGACGAGGCGGAAGGGAAGGCCAGCTTCTGGCCTTCTTCGAGCCTTTTGCTCTGGGCTTCAGCTATGGGGCCTTTTGTGAGGTTGTCGACAAATGACAGGCCGACGCCGGCCACTCCGGCGATGATGAGAAGGACTAAGCCGTAATGCAGAATCGTTTTCATTTTTTGCCCGTCCCGAATACGCGGTTAGAGAACATGCCGTCGATCAGAGGGACAGTCGCGTTCATGATAAGAATGGAATAGGAGACGCCCTCCGGGTATCCGCCCCATTTTCTGATGAGGAAAGTCAGAAGACCGCAGCCTGCGCCGAAGAGCAATTGCCCCTTGTGCGTAAGCGGCGAGGTGACCATGTCGGTCGCCATGAACCAGGCGCCCAGCATCGCGCCGCCACTTAGGATCGCGAAAAGCGGATCGCCCTTGAAGAGGAAGGTCACGACCGCCAACGTCAGAAGGAAGCTGACGGGGATGTGCCAGCTGATGATGCCTCTGATGAGGAGGAAGAGTCCGCCCAAAAGCAAAAGGACGGCGCTGATCTCGCCGACGCAGCCTATGGCCCCTCTGCCGTAGCCGAAGGCCAGGTCAAGGTACATGCTGCCCTTCGATCCGAAAGCCTCGATAAGAGCCTCCTGGCCGCCTTCCTTAAGCAGTCCCAGAGGCGTCGCCTGACTGACGGCGTCCACAGGATTGCCGAACTGCGCGCCCAAGGTCCAGCTCGTCATGTGCTTCGGGAAAGAGGCGAGCAGGAAAGCGCGCCCGATCAAAGCCGGGTTGAAGATGTTGCAGCCAAGTCCGCCGAAGCACTGCTTGACGATCACGACCGCGACGGCCGTGCCGAGCATCGGCATCCAAAGAGGAATGGTCGGCGGAACGTTGAAGGCCACGAGAAGGCCGGTCAGGGCCGCGCTGCCGTCCCAGCAGGACTGAATTGGCTGCTTTCTGACTTTGAGGCAGGCCGCTTCGCAGACCATGGCGAAAAGAACGCAGACGAGCGTCAGTTTTACCGCCATGAGGCCGAAGATGACGTAGCTCCAGATCAAAGCCGGCAGCAGCGCCAGAAAGACCGTCCACATGACTTTCTGGACGGAGTCTCCGCTTCTGATGTGCGGCGAGGAGGAAAGTTTGAGAAGTTTGTTTTCCATATCTTTAAACTGTTGTGATTGCAAATGGGGGAGCAAAAAGAGAGACTTTCTGTTTTCCGAAAAGGGAAGCGAATTCTTCAGCGAAAGTGAAAGTTTCTTTTTGTATTTCTCTCAGAGGAGCCAGTACGAAAAGTCTTTCCTTCATTCTGGGGTGCGGTATGGTCAGTTCCTCGGAATTTGCTTCGACATCCCCGAAGGAAAGGATGTCGACGTCAATGGGCCGCGGCTCGTTCAGGTCAAGTTTTTCCTTCCTGCCGAGCGTTTTCTCTATCTCTTTAGCGAAACGCAGTAATTCCATTGGCTCCATGCCGCACTCGAAGGAGCAGACCGCGTTCAGGAAAGCGGAGCTTCCGGCGGGGCAGTCCACGGGCGCGGTCTCCCAAACAGAGGAGCAGGAGACGAAAGAGAGCCTGGAGCGCAGCTTTTCCACCGCGCTTTTCAGATTCTCCAATCTGTCGCCCAAATTGGAGCCGAGACTGAGAAAGACTAGACTCATTTGTAGATGTTGAGCTTTTTGATCCTTTCGACCGCTTCCGCCAGACGCTCCTTGGGAGCCGTCAGCGTCATTCTGATGTAGCCTTCGCCGGAAGGCCCGAAGCCGTTGCCGGGCGTGGCCACGACCGCCGCTTCCTTAAGCAGCTTCATGGTGGTCTCTTTGCTGGTCATGCCTTTGGGGACAGGCGCCCAAACGTAGAAGGCCGCCTGGCTTGGCTTGACTCCGCAGCCCAGGGACTGCAAGCCTTTAACGAGCGTATCCCTTCTTTCCTGGTAAGTCCTGAGCAACTCTTCGCGCCAGGATTGGTCGCCTGTCAGCGCTTCTACGGCGGCGTCCTGGACGGCGCCGAAGATGCCGGAGTCGAGGTTGCCTTTGATGCGGGAGAGTCCGGCCACAAGGGAGGGGTTGCCCACCGCAAAGGCCACGCGCCAGCCGGTCATGTTGTAAGTCTTGGAGAGCGAGTAGTACTCCACGCAGTATTCCTTGGCGCCCTCAACTTCAAGGAAGGAGTGGGGCTTGATGCCGTCGTAGTAAACGTCGGCGTAGGCCGCGTCGTGGGCGATTATGATCCCGTATTTCTTCGCGAAATCCAGGGCTTTCTTGTAGAAGCTAAGAGGCGCTGTGACGGCTATCGGGTTGTTAGGGTAGCAGAGGAACATCATCTTCGCTCTTTGCGCGACTTCTTCCGGAATAGCGTCAAGGTCGGGGAGATAATCGTTCTCTTCCTTCAAAGGCATGTAGTACGTTTCCGCGTCCGCGAAAAGCGTGCCGGAATGATAGACCGGGTATCCCGGTTCCGGAACGAGGACCACTTCGCCGGGATTGACGAAAGCCAGATGGATGTGGCCTATGCCTTCCTTGGAACCTAAGAGCGGCATGATCTCGGTGTTGGGATCGAGCGTTACGCCGAAACGCGTCTTGTAGTAAGCGGCGCAGGCTTCCCTAAGCGACTGCTTGCCGTTGTCAAGGGCGTACTGATGGTTGGCCGGGTTCAGCGCGGCCTTCCTCAGAGCCTCCACGATGTGCGGCGGAGTGGGCAGGTCGGGGTCGCCCACGCCCAAATTGATGACGTCGGCGCCGGACTTTTTCAGTTCGCTCTTCAGGGCGTCGATCTCTTTGAAGAGATACGGCGGCAGAAGAGAAAGCCTTTTTGAAAGTGGAAAATCCATTTTGTTCCTTTATTATTCGGTTATTTATGAAATTATATCATAACCGCCCTTGCTTAGTCGCGAACGCGGCACATACCCCTCGCTCACGGACTACGCGTGATGTGCGCGCTAGCACATATCCCCCGCTCACGGACTACGCATGCATGGCCTTGATTTGCGTCCTCCGTGAGTTCGCTTAGGGGTATGTGCTTAGCGCGCACTGCAAATTACTAGCGTCCTCCGTGAGTTCGCTTAGGGGTACATGCTGCGTTCGCACTTGGCTCCGTAACTATAATCGGCAACCACCCCTAGGGGTGGTTGTAACAACCAAAATATGATAAAATATATACAACAAAAAAATAAACAATGTGTCATTTTAACCATGAATGGACACTTTTGATTTCACAATAATTGTTCACGGTTCAGGACAAAAATGCGATCAAATTCGCATGAGCATGGAAGTAGTAACACCGCCGGCTTCAGAAGTCATAATGGGAGCCGGATGTTTTATACCAGAAGTAGAAGAGCCATGAAATTAGTCAGGCTTTTATTTATTATCATTTGCGCACTGTTTATAAGCGCTTGGATAATGTCAGATTCTTACTTGAATAGCCATAAAATCCCTGTTGCTATAAAGACAAGCGGCTGGATACCGTTTTTTGGCGATGACAGCGAGAGCATGATCGTCCTCCAAGAAGGAGACCTTTATGACGATGGCTATGTATACGAAAAATACGGCCTAATAGACGGGATAACTAAGGAATTTGCCGAACAAAACATTAAACCATCGCGGACTCCGTACAAGGAAATCAACAAGCAGTTAGAAGAAGAATGCGATGAATTTCAGGCGGCTATCGATAACAAGACGCTGCCGGATAACTGGAAATGCTACTATAGGGGCAGTTATGAAAATCAATGCGCAAAACTTTTACAAAAGATCGATATTTTAAAGTCCTCGCGACAGTCTAATGACGAGAAAAAGACAAAGCATTTGAAAGCTGAATACGCTTTTTATACAAACCGCTTCAGTGATCCTAAGATTTTTGAAAAGATATCCGATCCGGATTTTGACATGGACAAGGACGGACTGAGCAATTTGGAGGAATTTTACAGCGACTCCGATCCTATGGTCAAAAACAGCGTTGTCATATATCCGACCCGTGTCAAATTAATCGCGGATGGCAGCGCTGTTTGTACAGGTGTATTCTATGTCGCAAATTTGACCGCGACAAATATTACTTTTCATTTGGAAAACAACTATCGCAGTTCAGATGATCGCTACGCTCCTAAGATCGTCCCTGTAGATGCAAAATTTGGCTTGAGTAAGAACGGTTTAATGTTTATCAATATGCCGCCAGCATCCAAGCAAAAATTTTTATATTTGCTAGATTCCAAATATCTTCCTTATTGTTTTTCCACTTCTTATGGCGTAACCGCTTGCTTCAATAATAATTCGACATGGAGTGACGACTATATAGGGCACATTAACTTTTATATGTTCGGCAACAAAGGTCACGAAATCACAAAAGCTACAGACCTTCATCCAAAATCAGGCTCCAAGTTGCAGCAGGATAATAGTCTTTATTTCAGATGGAGATCAGGCGAGAAAAACGTATCAATAAAAAGAGCCTATGAAATAAGATATGTTATACAGTTCTACAATGTTAACAAAAAGATGTCCTTTGATTATTTTTGTTTTACGAACACCTGGTTTGCTCCGGAGAAAAACGATTTGAACACTTTTTCGCCTGGGCTGTATTTTTGGAGAGTTATAAAGCAGGACGCCTTTAGCGCCCCCTTCTGTACAGATTGGAATTGGTTCGCGGTAGGCAGAGAAGCTACGTGCGAAAAGCCTAAGAAAAGGTATGGCGATCAAGCCCATATTGGGGGATACAATGGGGCGGAAGTCATATTTGCGACTGTCGGGGAAAGATACGATCTTCCGATCCACTTCAAATCAACTTCAAATTCGCGCTTCCTGAAACCTTTGCCACCGGATCAAGAAGTATATTATAAGACCAGCGAAGCAGAGGATCCCAATCGCTTTCATATTACGGGAGTCTTTGAACAAACGGGCGTGTACAGCAACATTTGGCTTAACATAGGCATTGATGGCAAAACAAACGAATATCCATATATTTTTATTGTCCGAAATCCCTCCACAGAAAAGAACGTCAGATCTTTCTATTATCTGAACGAAAAAACTGTTGTTCACGAGCTTTTCGTAAACGTTCTGTTTAAATTTAAGGAAAGATTGTTCTTCGAGGCCCTTTCAAAAAAGGACGATCTGAACTGGGATGAAAATTTAAAAATAGATTTTGGCAAAGCGCTTCCGGAAGGCTTGACGGCGAAGCGGTCGGGAAATGGAGATGATCTGGAAATCAAAGGCGTACCTTCGGTTGCCGGGGTTTTTAAGGTCGATCTTGTTTTCTCAAACAGCAATCGCAGCGTTGAAGAACGACACGTGTTCAGGATAAAAGACATAGGCGAGCCGCCTTTTGAATTTGAAAAGAAAATATTTGTGCCCAAGAAAAAGAAAAAACGCACTTCATCCGTTTTTACGGAAGAGAAAAATATGGTCAATCACTACTCTTATGTCGGAATAGACTTCGAATATCCAGTATATGTCGAAGCTTATCCTAGGTATACCTGGCCGGAAGATTACTGGCGATTTGCTAAAAACACTAAAATTGAGATAATAGGCGATCCGGCACCCGGGTTGAAAGTTGGCAACGTTCCTTTCTGCACCAATTACGGTACGAAAGCCGAAGTTGCAACTTTAGGATTTTTTGGCAAGCCGACGCAAGCCGGGAAGTTTACAAATACGGTCGTGCTTGCCGAAAAGGATCTGGTTATCACCAATATGCATATATTTTCCATAAAGCAGGATCTTGATTAAAATATCTCCTTCGTCAGGTTTATCGCATGGCTTGAATAATACAGGTTACAGTAAAAAATAAGCGAACTCACGGAGGACGCTGGAAATTTGCAGTGCGCGCTAAGCACATATCCCCAAGCGAACTCACGGAGGACGCAAATCGGGGCCATGCATGCGTAGTCCGTGAGCGGGGGATATGTGCTAGCGCGCACATCACGCGTAGTCCGTGAGCGAGGGGTATATGCCGCGTTCGCACGATAGCGAGTATCATATGTTATAATAGAAGAACGATAACCAACCGAATGGAACGACGATGAGGAAGATTTCGTTGCTCATGGCGCTCTGCGTCTTCGCGGCTGTTATGTCGGCGCAGGCCGTGATCGATCTTAAGGGGAAACTCATGATACAAGTGCTGGACGAGGAGAACGGTTCGCCTGTCCCTGGCTATGAGTTTTCCGTCAGCGAGGATTACAACCACACCAAGATCATTTCCACGGTCAAAACTGATATCAACGGCTATGGCTGGGGCAAAAAGCTGAAGCCCGGCGAATACTACATCTTCAACAGCGCGACTTCCGGCGGCTACGCTCCCTACGAAGGCGGCGGTCCTTTTACTTTCCCCGCCGCCGGCACCTCCATGGTCTTCAAAGTCAAAAGCGGCAACAAGGCCGCACTGATAGATCCGCCGGGATCGGAGTGCACTCTGAAGATGTCGGCCATTGTTACGGACGAGACGCTGGGAAGGATAGATGCCGACAGCGAGCACAGATTTTTCGTCAGCTGCAAAGGCAACATCTTTTCCGACGGCTTCTGCCTTATCCCCAAGGGTGACGACGGATATTTGAAAGGCAAGGACATAAGCTTGAATTTCAAGCGCAAAAAAACCACGCTGACTTTCAAGATCGGCCCGGCTTACGCGAACAATTATTTCAATTTGGGAACTTATTCTGAAGACACCCCCTTTGTCGAGGAACTGCTTCCGGTAAATAATTTCTCCGGAAAAAACACCAACGTTCACAACCAGGACAAAGATCCTTTCAACAACAGCACGGTGACCTTCCGCCACGGCTGGGTCAAGGAACCGGCAATGTTCGGAGGCATGAGTTTCAAATTTACCGACAAGGGCAGCCAGTATTCCTGCAAAGCTGATACGAAGGTGGAAGGGGTCAAGGTAACGCTTAAAGCTTCCGTTGGCAAGAAGAATCACAAACTTAAACTGACCATGAAGGCTTATGACTGCATAGGCTGCAACTTCCGGTTTACAAAAAACGAAGACAAATAAGCAATTAACATACAACACAAAGGAACGAATATGAAAAAAATAGCATTAGCGGCGCTGCTTTTGGGCGTTCTTATCCTCACGGGCTGTTCTTCGCTTTCTTTACAGGAAAAACAGGCCTTCCACAGCCTCGAGAGCCACGGCATCACCGTCGACAAGCCCGCCGGCTACTGGGAAAAACCGGCCAGCCTCTGGGGCGCCGGACTTCTTAATCTCCTGCCCGGCTGCGGCAACTTCTACCTGGCCACTGGCAACGCCGCCGACAGCGAGCATGTCGTCCTGGGCGTCGTCAACATGTTCACCTGGCCGATCTCCATCATCTGGGGCATACCCGAGGCGGCGATCGACGCGGACAACATCAACAAGCGTGCGCTGATCAACTACTATACCTATGAAATCACCGGCGAGCAGGCCCTGGCCGAAAGAGGCCTGGTGATGAACAAGCGCGGCATGGTCGAGAAGAAGTAGGCTTTGCTTGAAGGCTGAAAACAAAAAAGCCCGCGGAGTTCCGCGGGCTTTTTTGTTGCGTTTGATCAGCGTTCCCTGGGAGGGGCCTGGTGGACGCAGAGTTTGTGGATGGCGTGGGCCGCTTCCATGACGCCCTCCGCGAGGGAAGGGTGGGCGTGGATGACGTCGCCCAGTTGCTTGGCGGTCATCTTCTGCGAGACGGCCAGCGCCAGTTCCGCGATGATGTCGGAAGCGTGCGCGCCCATGACCTGCGCGCCGAGGAGCTCGTCGGTCTTGGCATCGGCGATGAGGCGGAAGAAGCCTTCCGTTTCGCCCATGGCCAGGGCTTTGCCCAGCGCGCCGATGAGGAACTGCGCGATGGTCACTTCGTGGCCGGCTTCTATGGCTTTTGGTTCGGAGAGGCCGACGGAAGCGATCTCGGGAACGGTGAAGATGCAGCTTGGCACCACGCGGTAGTCGATCTTTTCGTCTTTGCCCGCGCAGTTTTCCGCGGCCACGATGCCCTGGGCCGTGGCGACGTGGGCCAAAAGGATCTTGCCGGTGATGTCGCCGATGGCGTAGATGTTGGGGAGTTTGGTGCGCATCTTTTCGTCGACGGAGATGAAGCCGCGTTCAGTTTCGATGCCGACCTTGTCCAGGCCGATGTCCGCGGTATTCATGCTGCGGCCTATTGCCACCAGCATCTTTTCCGCTTCGATGATCGTTTCGCCGACCTTGCCTGTCACGCCGGAATCAGTCACGGCGATGTCGGAGATGCCTGTTCCCAGCATGACTTCGATCTTGCGTTTCTTGAAGGCTCTGAGAATGTGCTTGGAGATCTCGGGATCTTCCAGCGGCAGGAGACGGTCGAGCATTTCCACGATCGTGACTTTCGTTCCGCATTCCGCCAAGATGCCGGCGAATTCGCAGCCCACTACGCCGCCGCCGATTATTATGACGGAGGAGGGGAGGGAAGTCTGGGAGAGGAAAGTTTTGCTCTCGACAATTCTTTCATCGTCGAAGGGAATGAAGCGGGGACGGGCTGATTCGCTTCCGGTCGCGATGATGCAGTTTTTAAATTCAACCGTTTCAGTTCCGTCGGCGGTCTCTACTTCAGCGTGGTTCTGATCGACGAGGCGGGCCTTGCCCATGACGGTCGTGACGCCATGAGCCTTGAGGAGCTGGGCGATGCCGCCCGTCAGTTTCTTGACGACGGCGTCTTTCCTTTCGATGGCTTTGGGATAATCGATCGCGGCGCCCTCGGGATTGATGACGCCGAAAGCGGCGGCGTTCTTGACGGTATGGAAAGCTTCCGCGGAGGCCACCAAGGCCTTGGTGGGAATGCAGCCCCAGTTGAGGCAGGTGCCGCCCACGGCGGTCCTTTCGGCTATGACAACATTAAGCCCGCGCTGAGCGGCCCTGATGGCGGCCGGGTACCCGCCGGGTCCGGCGCCCATTACGAAAACATCACAAGTGCATGGCATGGTTTTAAAGTTTGTATGGTTAAAAAAGCTCGGAGAAAAGGTCGGTCTGGGACGCTTCCTTTTCCTTGTTTTCATTTTCTGTTTTGCTTTCCGCCTTTTCCTTGGCGAGGCGGGCTTTCCTGGCTTTCAGCTCCTCTTCCTTGTTCGGTTCGTCGAAAAGCGAGAATTGCCGCGGTTCCTCGATTTCCGGCGGCTCGAAGCCGCACATGAGGGCCAGTTCTTTCCATGAGATGATCTTCGTTCCGAGTTCCAGGGCTTTGTCGATCTTGGAACTCTTGGCGGAGACGTCCTCGGTTATGAGGTAGCTGGTCTGCTTACTGACCGACTCGCTGACGGTGCCGCCGTACTTTAGGATGGTGGCGGCGGCCTCCAGTCTGCTGACGCCCGGGATGGGGCCCGTTATGACGAAGCTTTTTCCGTCCAGGATCTTTGGGACATCCTCGACTTCCCGGTATTCCATGGTAACTCCGGCGGAGCGGAGTTTTTCCAAAGCTTCCAGGTTCCTGGCGTTAGCGAAGAAACTCATGATGCCTTTCGCGTTTATTTCGCCGATGCCTTCCACCGCGGTCAGTTCTTCCAAAGAAGCGGAGGCAAGCTTTTCCATAGTGGGGAAGCTTTTCGCCAGGGTCCTGGCGGTGGCGCTGCCGACGCCCGGTATCCCAATGGCGAAGAGAAGGCGGTCGTAGGGGCGCTGCTTGCTCAAATTCAGGGCGTGGTCGAGGTTGGCCGCGGACTTGTCTCCTATTTTGGAGAAAGCCAGCCAATTCACGCCCTTGATGGCGTAGAGGTCGCCGTAGTCGGAGACGATCTTCTTGTCGACTAGTTCGTCTATCACAGCCGGCCCGAGCCCCATGATGTCCATGGCGTTGCGGGAGGCAAAGTGCGCTATCGCGCGCTTCAGGACCGCCGGGCAGCTAGCGTTGCTGCAAGTTATGGCGGCCATCTCGGGATCTCTGTAAACAGGGCTTCCGCAGACGGGGCATTTGTCGGGAGGAACGATCTTCTCTTCGGAACCGTCGCGCTTGTCTTTTAAAACGCCCACGATGTCGGGGATGATCTCGCCGGCTTTTTCCACCAGCACTGTGTCGCCGACTCTTATGTCGAGGCGCTCCACTTCGTCGAAATTGTGCAGCGTGGCGCGCGAGACTTTCGTGCCCGCCAATTTGACTGGCTCAAGGTTCGCGACAGGCGTTATGGCTCCCGTCCTGCCGACCTGCATCGATACGGAGAGCAGTTTGGTGGCGGCCGTTTCCGCCGGGAACTTGTAGGCGATGGCCCAGCGCGGGGATTTGGCGGTGGCGCCAAGCTTTTCCCTGAGGGCGAAGCTGTTCACCTTGATAACTATTCCGTCAGTGGCGAAGGGGAGCGTAAAGCGCTTTTCTTTCCATTCCTCGCAGAAAGCGACGGCGTCCTCGATGTCGCGGCAGATCTTGCAGGGAGTGGCCGCGGGAAGGCCCAGCTTTTTGTAGGCCGTCAGAAGTTCCAGATCGTCGAAGGCGGGGAAGCAAGCGGAAGCGTAGGCCACGAAGGTAAGCTTTCTTTTCGCGGTGACGGC
>JAFYHD010000102.1 GCA_017539325.1 bacterium
CGAGGTCCTGCACGACCGTAAAGGGCCTTTCGTAGCTGTCGCGGGCCCTGATGGCGATGAGGTTCTGGTCGCCGCTAAGCTGGTTGATGGCGTTCAGGATCAGCGTGTAGTTGTTGTTGAGCGGCTGGTAAGCCTGCATGCCCATGAAGCCGACCTGGCGGATGTTGTACTGGTCGCAGAGGACGTCCACGTCCGCGAAGACCACGATCGTGTTGTCGACTTCCGCATAGGCAAGGAGATTCGTCGTGCCCTGGAAGGCGCTCTCAAATTGTCCGCTCACCTTAGCGACCATCGGGTAGTTCTTGACGTCGGAATTGAAGTTCATCCTTAAGTCGCTGGCTTCCTGGAAGACTTCCGTCTTGCCGATAAGAGAGGCGGAAAGACTCGTCGAGACAAGCGGCGTGATAGTCGTCTTGGCGTCCTGCTTTTTGATTATGGCGCCAGTAAGGGGAAGCAGCATGCGGTCAAGCTGGGCCGTCATGATCTCGCTCCCATTGAAGCATTCGCCGCTCGCGCTGATCCAGAGAGGGTTCTTCTCCTGACCGCCGCTCTGGCTGCTCAGGATCGTCGGATGGTCAAGGTCGGCCACGACTTTTTCAGGGTCAACGGTAAAGCCCCATTTCTCAAAGAGCACGTTGGCGTCGGAGGCGCCGAACGGCATGATCGGACTGTGCTCGTCCCTGTCGGCGGTGCACAAGGGGTCGACGAAGAAGATGACTTTTCCGCCCTTCATGACGTACTGGTCGATGGCGATCATGGTCTCGTCCGGCCAGGATTTGGGATGCACGACCAGAAGGATGTCCACGCCCTCGAGGTTCACAGGGCTGTCAGGCTTGATGTTCCTGACGACGTAGTTGCGCTTCAGTTCGTTTATGATGATCCAAGGCTGATTGACGCCCTTGGAATTGCGGCCGTACATGTCGCTCTTGTCAGTGCCCGTAATGGGGAGGGAGCTGATGACGCCGACCGTCTTCTTCTGAGGATGCAGGACCTGGTAGATCAGCTGCGAGACGTCGTACTCGAGGTAGCGCTCGCGGCTGATGTCAACGACCGGCAGCGCGGCGTTCTGGTCGAGCGCCTCCGCCACGATGCCGAAATAGAAGTAGCCGTCGGCCGAGGGGTCGCTGCTGAAGCCGACTCTTCTGAGGCCGTATTTCAGGGCCCATTCCTCTTCGTCAGAGTCGAGCTTCGGGTCGAGCACTTCCACTTTCACGCTGCCTTTGGAAGCGTTCTCATATTCCTTGAGCAGGTCTTTTACGCGCCCGGCGAAAGCCTTCAGCTGCGAGGGCTGGCCTCTCAGGCTGGAGGAGTAGAAGAGTTTCAAGGTGACGTCCTGATCGAGGTCCGAGAGCATCTTCTTCGTGCCGTCCGTCAGGCTGTAAGTTTTCGCCTCCGTGATGTCCCAGCGGAAATAAACGCTGGCGGCGACGAAATTCACGATGATAATGACCGCGAGCAGAGCTATGAGCCCTACCGCGGAAGTCAGAAATTTCTGGGAAAAAACATTCATATATTCTGCCTCAGGAAGCTTTGCGCGAAGTTAAGACCACAGAAGTGGCGGCCAGCATGAAGGTGATCAGGGAAGCGTAGTAGATAAGGTCCCTGGAATCTATAACGCCGCGCTGCACGGAATCGAAGCGGTACATAAAGGAGAGCGAGGCGATGAAGTTGGCGACGCTCAGAGGAACGGTGGTGGCCAAGGCCTCCGTAACGGGTCCCCAGCCCGCGATCACGAAGAAAAGGCAGATGACCAGGCAGATGATGAAGGCCACGACCTGGTTTCTCGTAAGACTGGAAGCGAAGCTCCCGACCGCCAAATAACAGCCGGCCAGAAGGAAGCTGCCGATATATCCCGCGATTATCTGCCCGATGTCAGGGTTCCCGAGGTAGCAGACCGTGATGACCATCGGAAAGGTAAGGACGAGCGCGATGCCGATGAAGAGCCAGCCGGCCAGGAATTTTCCAAGGATGGCCTGCGGCAGAGTTACCGGCAGAGTAAGCAGAAGCTCAATAGTCCTGGTGCGGCGCTCCTCCGCCCACATCCTCATGGCGACCGCCGGGATGAGGAAGAGGTACAGCCAGGGATGCCAGACGAAGAACGCCCTTAGGCTCGCGTCGTTGCTGTTGTAGAAGTCGCCGAACTGGAAGGTGAAGAAACCGCAGAGGATAAGGAAAATAACGATGAAGACGTACGCCACCGGCGAACCGAAGTAGCCGCTCATCTCTCTTTTTATGATGCTTACTATCGTTCTCATATCACTGCCTCGTTATGTTGCGGAAGACTTCGTCGAGTCTGCCTTCCTCTACTGAGAACTGAGTGTTGCGCCAGTTGCGGCGCCTGATCTCCTCCGCGACGGCTGGCGCGATGACGTTTCCGCCGGAAGGAAGGACTCTGACGACGATGGATCCGTTCTCTTCTTTCAAGATCTCGGTATTGGCGACGTTGGCCAGGCTCATGAAAGCGCTCTTGGCTTCCTCCGCGCCGACGTTGTCCAGAGAGAGCGTCACCGCCTCGTAAAGCGAAGACTTCTTGCGCAGCTCGCTGGGCGAACCGTTCGCGACGATCTTGCCGTTAGCTATGATTATCGCCCTGGTGCAGACCGCGTCCACTTCCTCGAGGATGTGCGTGGAAAGAATGATGCACTTGTTCTCGGCCATGCCAGAAATCATGCGCCTCACTTCGAATTTCTGGTTAGGATCAAGTCCGTCCGTCGGCTCGTCCAGGATCAGAACGGGAGGATCCGGCAGGATGGCCTGGGCGAAGCAGACGCGCTGCTTATAGCCTTTAGAAAGCGTGTCGACGGTCTGCGGCAGAACTTTTTCCAGACTGCAGATCTCGACCGCGCGGTCAAATTTCTTTTTCAGTTCGGAACCGCTGAAGCCTCTCACTTCCGCGATGAACTTCAGATACCCTTCCACGGTCATGTCGGGATAGACCGGAGCATTCTCGGGAAGATAACCGATCTGGCGGCGGGCATTCAGGGAATCTTTCAGGATGTCATAACCGTTGATGACGGCCGTGCCGGAGCTTGGCGGGAAAAAGCCTGTCAGCATGCGCATCGTCGTGCTCTTGCCGGCGCCGTTCGGACCAAGGAAACCAAGCACTTCGCCTTTCTGAACTTCAAAGGTGATGTCGTCCACCGCCCTGAAATTGCCGAAAAGCTTGATAAGATGTTGAACTTGAATCATGTTGGTTGATCGATAAGTTTTAATGTGTTGTCATTTTGACAAAATGAAATTATAGCAAAGGTTATACAAGCAAAAACCATGCCGCTAACCCTTCCGCAGTTTCGCCTCCCCTCTCGCGGAAAATTCCAGCCAGACGGCGTTCTCCGGAATGATCTCGGGAAAGAGGTCGGCCCATTCGATCACGCAGATGCCGTCGCCCGAGCAGTACTCTTCCCAGCCGATGCCCCAGATCTCGTCCGTGCTTTTCAAACGGTAGAAGTCGAAGTGGTAAACGTAAAGCTTTTTGAAGCGGTACTCCTGGATGAGCGTGTAGGTAGGGCTGCCTAAAAAGAGCGTGTCCTCCCCCTGCAGGGCTCTTATCAAGCCCTTTACGAAAGTCGTCTTCCCGACGCCCAGATCCCCTTTCAGGCAGAGCACGTCGCCCGGCTCGAGATAAGCCGCGAGCTTTTCGCCAAAGGCGACTGTCTCTTTTTCAGACCTGGCTTTGAAACTGAAATCAGAAATGTTCATAGCCCGTCCAATCGTTCGCTTTTCCGTCTATCAGAAGAGGGTGTCTGCCCGCTTTTTTCATTTCGCCCACCGCGGTAAGTTTCAGCGAGAACTTTTTTTCAAAACGTTTCTGAAGTTCGCGGCTGAATCTGTTTTTCGGCACGGTAAAGAGCAGCTCGAAATCCTCGCCGCCGGTCGCGGCATCTTTCAGCCCGCAGCCTGCGGCGCAAGGGACGGCGTCCCCGATTATCGCCATAGTCAGTTTGCTGGCAACGGCCAGGCGCCTTCCGTCCTCGCAAAGCCCGTCGGAAAGATCCATCATGGCGCTGGGGGGCATATTTTCCGAAAGCCATCTAGCCTCGGCAAGCCTTGGCTCGAAAGAGAGGTGTTTGCCGCTCTCGAAAGTTTTTCCCAGCGAGCCTGTCACAAGAACAAGGTCGCCAGCCTTGGCTCCGGACCTTAGGAGTGCTTTGCCTCTTTCGACTTTTCCAACGAGCGTCAGGGTGAGTGTCAGCGCTTCGACTCTCACCGTGTCGCCGCCCACTATGGAAAGCTTGTAATGTTCCGCTTCCTTCCCCAGGGCGGCCATGAAACGCTTCAGGAAGGCCGCAGAGGCCGTTTTGGGCGCGCCTAAGGATAGAATGCCCCAAAGAGGGATGCCGGCCATAGAGGCGATGTCGCTCAAATTTACGGCCAAAAGCTTGTGAGCCAGAAGCTCCGGCTTTGTCCCCTTCAGGAAATGCGTGTTCTCGGATAACGTGTCGCAGGTCGCCAAGAGATCCCATTTGTCGTTATAGCGAAGGACGGCGCAGTCGTCGCCTATGCCCTTTAAGATCTCCTTGCCGGCGCGTCTTCCTGAAAATTGGGAAGCGGCCAAAGTGATGAGCTCTTGTTCCCGCATGGCGATGATTATTC
>JAFYHD010000103.1 GCA_017539325.1 bacterium
AAATGACGCGCTGCCCGGACATCATGGAGATCCTTGAGATTGCGAAGAAAGCCTGCCAGTTGGGAGGAGAAAAGCTAAGGTCGGGCTTCGCTTCGCAATCTAAAGTGAAAGAACTTCTGCCCCACGACATCAAGGCCTTCGCCGATCTGGAAAGCGAGAAAGCCATGAGGGAATACCTTTCCGCCGTCCGTCCCGAAGACGCGATAATGGGGGAGGAGGAAGGAGGAACTCTCGATTGCTCGGCCGGCTGCTGGGTCTTAGACCCGCTTGACGGCACCATCAATTTCGTTCACGGCGTTCCGTATTTTGCCGTTACGGCGGCCTTTTACTGGCAGGGGACGATCATGGCGGGCGTTATCTACGACCCTATCGCCGACAACTGCTACTGGGCATCCCTCGGCAAAGGCGCCTTCGAAAACGGCGAGAGGATGAGCGTTTCCAAAACGGAAAAATTGTCGGACGCCATGGTGCATGTGGGCTGCGGCAAAGGGCCCGGCTTTCTTGCCCATTGGCGGGAACACGAAAAAATTGTCGCGAAGATCCACAGCGTGCGTTTCAAATGCTGCGCGACATTGGATCTCGCTGCGCTCGCGGGAGGGCATTGCGACGGCTACAAAGACCTGGGGCTGTATCTCTGGGACTTCGCGGCGGGCTCCCTCATCCTCACAGAGGCGGGCGGAGACTTTGAAGCAACGCCGGGAATCGAACCGGGAACCTACGATTTCCTGGGCGGCAATCCGCCGATCTTCCGGGAGTTGAAGAAAATTCAGGATCTTTGAAAAAATTTTTAACCATCATTATAAAAGGAATTGTTATGACAAAATCCAGTTTCACTCAGAATCGCGCCAAGTATCAGCCGAAACTGCCCTCCCTCCTCAAAAAAGCCGGACTGCAGATCGAAGCCAAACCGGTCGTCAAGACGACCAAGTCCGTGGCCAACGCCGCGGAGATCAAAAAGCTTTTCCCGCACATCTACGGCAAGCCGACCTTAACTTTCGCCAAGGCGAAGAAAGCTTCCAAGAAAGCCTTCAACGTCGGCGTCGTTTTGTCCGGCGGCCAGGCCCCCGGCGGCCACAATGTCGTTTCCGGCATTCTTGACGGCATCAAGGCCTCCTCTCCGAAAAGCAATCTGATCGGTTTCCTCGGCGGACCTTCCGGCCTCATTGAGAACAAGTTCGTGAATCTTACCCCGGCCTTCGTCAAGGAATACCGCAACACCGGCGGCTTCGACATCATCGGCTCCGGCAGAACGAAACTGGAAACGGAAGAACAGTTCGCGAGCGCTCTCTCCACCATGCAGGCCCATAAGCTCGACGCCCTCGTCATCGTCGGCGGCGACGACTCCAACACCAACGCCTGCATGCTGGCGGAATACATTGCCGCCAAGGGCTCCTCGATCAGCGTGATCGGCGTTCCCA
Source organism: bacterium (assembly GCA_017539325.1). Classification (GTDB taxonomy): domain Bacteria; phylum Auribacterota; class UBA3054; order UBA3054; family UBA3054; genus UBA3054. The sequence goes on from JAFYHD010000103.1 coordinate 1,419, forward strand.
AGACCATCGACGGCGACCTTAAGAACAGCGAGATCGGCACCTCCTTCGGTTTCGACACCGCTTCCAAGGTCTACTCCGAACTGGTCGGCAACATCTGCCGCGACGCCAACTCCGCCAAGAAATACTGGCACTTCATAAAGTTGATGGGCCGCAGCGCCAGCCATATCACGCTGGAAGTCGCCCTGCAGACCCAGCCGAACCTGACCTTCATTTCCGAGGAGATCGCCGAGAAGAAGATGACGCTGGACCAGGTCGTCAAGACCATAACCGACGCCATCGTCAGAAGGTCTGAAATGAAGAAGAACTTCGGCGTCATCGTCATTCCCGAAGGCTTGATCGAATTCATTCCGGAAGTCAAGAAGCTGATCGCCGAACTGAACGATCTTTTGGCCGGCAAGGATGATTTCGCTAATCTCGGCATGGACGACAAACTGCAGTTCGTCAACAAGAACATTTCCGCTCCTTCCGCCAAGGTCTTCTCCAGCCTGCCGATGCTCATTAAGAGCCAGCTTCTCATGGACAGAGACCCCCACGGCAACGTGCAGGTCTCTCGCATCGAGACCGACAAGCTGCTCATAGACTTGGTCGGCGACGCGCTTAGGGAACTCAAGCAGGCCGGCAAATACAAAGGCAAATTCAGCGCCCTCTCGCACTTCTTCGGCTATGAAGGCCGCTGCGCTTCGCCCTCCAATTTTGACGCTGACTACTGCTATGGTCTCGGCTTCAATGCCGCCGCTCTGATCGCCGTCGGCGCCAACGGATACATGTCCACGCTCAAGAATCTGGCCGCACCCGCCGACAAGTGGGTGCCGGGCGGCGTGCCCCTCACCATGATGATGAACATGGAGCATCGTCACGGCAAGGACAAACCCGTCATCAAGAAAGCGCTGGTCGACCTGAAGGGCAAGCCTTTCAAGACTCTGGCCGCCAACAGGAACGAATGGGCCTTGACCGAATCCTATCAGGATCCCGGCGCCATCCAGTACTGGGGCCCCTCCGCTGTTTGCGACGCCACGACCAAGACGCTGGCGCTGGAACAGAAAAAATAATCAAATCGGAAACGAGGTTTTATGCCGTCTTTTTCCTATGAAGGACTGAACGCCCAAGGCCAGCCGACCTCCGGGACTTTGATCTGCAATACCATCACTGAGGCCAAAACGCAGCTTCAGAGCCGTCATATCTTCATCACGAAGCTTTATGAGGGCGACGCTGTCGCCGAGGCGGCGGTTAGGGTCGAGCTGCCCAAGAGGCGCAGGAAAGTGAAACATGAGAAAGTCGTGGACTTCTTAAGGCAGATGTCGACGCTGACTCAGGCCAAGCTTCCCCTGGTTAGGTCGCTGGGCGCTCTTCTTGAACAGGAAGACGATCCGGCCTTTAAGGAGATCCTCCAGGCCATAAAGGACAAGGTCCAGGCCGGCTCCACCTTAGCCGACGCCCTGGCCGACCATCCCCAGTGTTTCTCCAACCTGGCGGTCAGCATGGTCAGGGCCGGCGAGACCGGCGGCGTCCTGGAACAGTCGCTCCTACGCCTGGCCGATTTCACGGAAGACGAGCATGAGACCGTATCGAATGTCAAAGCCGCCATGGTCTATCCTGTGGTATTGAGCATTATCATGGGTCTGGCCGTGGCGGCCTTGATGATCTTCGCTATTCCTAGGTTCAAAGCCATCTACAAGGACTTCAACGCCGAGCTGCCCGCGATCACCCAAGCTCTCATCGACATCTCCGACTTTCTGGTCATTTACTGGTGGCTCGTTTTGGCCCTGATCTTCGTCGCCGTCGCCATGATCAAAAAATGGCTGGAGACGAGACAGGCCAAGGTCATGATGGACAAGCTGAAATTCAGGCTGCCCTTCCTCGGCCCGCTTACGAAAGCGATCTCCATCGCGCGTTTCTCAAGAACGTTCGGCACTTTGGTGGAAGGCGGCATCCCGATTCTTTCCGCGCTTAACATCTCAAAGGACACCGCCGGCAACGTTATCATCGAGGAAGCCCTCGACAACGTCGCCAAGAACGTCAAGGAGGGCGAAAGGATCGCCAAGCCTCTCCGCGCTTCCGGCGTTTTCCCGCCGGTCGTCATCCACATGATCTCGGTGGGCGAGGAATCCGGCCGCCTTGGCCAGATGCTGGGCAGGATCGCGGAAAGCTATGAAAAGCAGACGAAGCGCGCCCTGAAAGCCGCGACGTCCACCCTCGAACCTCTTATTATCGTATGTCTGGCCGGCGTAGTGACGCTTATCATCCTGGCGATGCTTCTGCCGATGCTCGACATGAACATGATGATGCAGTGATGACAAAAAGCGCCAAAAGACCGAAAGGCGTCATCCTGGTGATGGTCTGTTTCATTCTCTTCTTTCTCATCACCCTGACCACGGCCTACGTATACTCGATCCAGACGGAGATGCGCCTGGCGCGCAACTACGTCGACGACGTCAAGGCTTATTACCTTGCCAAGGCCGGGATCTACCGCTGCATCGCGGAAATGCGCAGGGAATCGATGTCGGGAAAGCTGGCGCCCAGGGCCGACATTCCCGAAGACGCGGAAACGCTGAAGCGCTTCGAGGAGATCTTCCTCTGTTATCCTTTGGGCGACGGCAATTTCACGGTCAAGTATCAGGACGATTTCGGCCAGAAAGGCCTCGGCCCCATGGACGAAGCCAGCCTTATCAACATCTCCGCCTGGGCCGAGCAGAAGAGCTACGATTCTTTGAAGAAGCTTTTCAGGATCGCGCTCGTCGACGACGAGACGATAGACAGGCTGACCGACTGCCTCATCGACTACGTGGATTCCGACGATTTCCCGGAACTTTCCGGCGCCGAGCGCACGGACTATGAGAAGATGGATCCGCCCAGGAACATCGCCAACGCGCCCATGCAGGACGTCAACGAGTTCCTGACGGTCATGGACATGGTCAATTATCTGAGCCCCGGTTCCGTTGACGAGACGCTCTGGTACGGAACTCCCGGTTTTGAGACCAACCAGTGGATGCGGGAGATCTGGGAAGATTACATGGATGAGGTCAATCCCGACAATCCGCCGGAATGCCACCCCGGCATCAAGAAATTCGTGACGGTCAATTCCCGCGTGGCCCAGGTCAACTACAACACCGCTTCTCCCGACGTCCTGCGCGTAGTGGAGCCCGATTCCTGGGAGAACCTCGTCGAGCAGAGGCGAAGCGAAAAACTCTCCGGCTCTACCGGCGCGATGCGCATCCGTTCCTACGGCCGCTGCAACAACTATTCCAGAATGGTCGAATGGCTGGTGGCGCCCGGAAACGATTATCCCACCATACTGAAGTGTTATGAAGAATAGTACGGCGGGTTTCACCTTAATAGAGCTGATAATCGTGATCGTGGTCATCGGCATCCTGGCCTCCATGGCTTCGCCGAACATCGCGAAGCTTTTCGTGACCGCCCAGGTCAGGCAGGAAGCCCAGATGCTGACGATCACCATAAAGAATCTCCAGGGCCACGCGGCGCTGCAGAAAGCGCCCTACAGCCTCACTTTCGATTTTGAGAACCAGTCCTACCGCTCCTCGAAAGGGGAGTCGAAATACAACGATTTCCCCCTGAGCGTCGACGATCTGGTCGGCAAGGATTCGGACGACCTGCGTTTCGACTCCGACCTTAACGTCGCGACCGAGACCGAGCATCCCGACTATTACGAAAATGAATACGCCGCGGTCACGAATCTTAGGACGAGCGTTCCAATGTACCAGACGAGTAGGAAGCTTCCTCCCAGCGTCAGATTGGAATTCATCCGCGACCAGTACAACGAGGAGTACGACGAGGATCCCTATACGATAAATTTCGACGCCAGGGGCAACGTGGAGCCTGTCATCATAGTTCTTTCCGCCACACAGAGAGAGAATCTCAAATACATAATCGACGTGACCTACACCGGCCAGGTCTCCTTCAGGAGGGCGACGGATGACGAAGATTAAGCGGGGATTCACATTGCTGGAAGTGATGGCGGCCATCGTCATCCTTTCCATCGGCGCCTCGGCGGCCTTCAAGCTTATCGGCTCGAGCACCAGGGCCATAAGGAGAGCGGAAGCCGTTACGGTCCAGGCTAACCTTGCCCGCAAAGTCATGGCGGACATCGAAACGCTCTACTGGCAGAAGAAAGCCGACGACATAGTGACGGACGGCGATTTCGGCAGCGATTTCCCTGACTACACTTTCCATGTGGAAATAGTCGAGGAAGTCCAAGACGAGGTCGACGGATCCCTCCAGGACGTCACCAACCCGGACCTCAGGGAAGTTACGGTCACGGTCTTCTGGAACGCCGTAGACCCTCCCACGGAATTTACGCTCACAACTTTCTTCGTTGACTTCGGCAACAAAAATCTCTAACTATGGCAGCGCAATTTTTAGAATCAAGGGAAGAGCTTATCAAAGCGATCAAGGAGAACGCCAAGGACGGCGTTCTCATTGTCGTCTTCGATTCCTCACGCTCCTCGAAATGCAAGGAAAACCTCGCCTCGCTGGAAAAGCTGGAAGCCAAAAGCCAATCACTTAAGATCCTTTTCCTGGACATAGAAAAACAAGCGAACGCCGTCCTCGCTTCGCAGATGAGGCTCAGGACCGTCCCCACGATGCTCATATTCAAAGGCGGGGAGACCGTTGACCAGGCCGAGGGACTTCTTGACGAGGATTCCCTGGACAAACTCATAACTCCCTACCTTCCTCCCAAACCGGCCGAGGAGAGCCTAAGGGAGGAATTCGACCAGGCCATGGCGGAAGGACAGTACCCGAGGGCCCTGGCGCTTATCCCGATCCTAAGGGAGGAAAAGAAAAACGACCGCGCGCTCTGGCTCGCGAACATAAAGCTTCTCTGGATCGCCAAAGACTTGGAAAAAGCGAAAACGGTCTGCGAAGAATTGGACGACCCCGCGCTTCTTAGTGAAAAGGAAAACATAAAGCTTCTCTTAGCCGAAATGCTCGACGATACCGCCTCACCAAACCAAGACTGGGAGAAGATCAGATCGGAACTCAAAGAATATCGCTGCGAAGAGGCTGTGGAAGATCTGTTGGCTTTCATCGCCAAAGACCGCAAATTCGGCGACGACCTGGCGAGAAAAGTTCTTCTGGCCGTTTTCTCCGTGGCAGGGGATTTCGGCGCCAGAAGAAGGCTTGCCAATCTTCTCTTTATCTAGTCTCTTTCTGAAAAATGAACGAGCGCGGCCGCGCTGATCAAAAAGAAGGTCGGCAGGTTGAGAAGCAGGATTATTTCTATGGGCAGCGTCTCGCCCAGGTTCTGGTTTATCATGAAGGCTAGGAACGCGACCAGAACGAGCAGCGCCGCGGCTCCCGACCACCAGAGGCTTTTCCAGCTGTAAAGATAGGCCGCCGACAAAAGGATCGGGATCAAACAGAGCGCGACGGTGTCGTTGAAACTCTGGTGAAATATCCCGGCCAGCTGCTGGAAAAACAGGAATACCATTAACAAGACCGCCAGCGTCGCCAGAAGGCGGGCGGAGAAAACGTAGGCTCTCAGATACCACTTCGAGCCTTTTGAGCTGCTTTTGGACGTTCTAGGGCTTTTTCTGGGCATTTCAGCGGGATGGTGTGAACTTTATGGCCTGCAGATCGCGGCCGAGGAAGCGCGAGCCGGTCTCGGCGAACTTGGCAGCGCCGTCTGTGACGAAGAAAGTCTCGCTTCCTGCTCCTTCGGTCCTGAGCAGGCCTCTCTCTTTCAGGATTGATTCCAGTTCCGCCGCGCAGGCGGAGGCGGAATCGACCAGCTTGACGTCCGGCCCGAGGAATTCCCCGATGACGTTCGCCAGCAGGGGATAGTGCGTGCAGCCCAAAACCAAAGTGTCGATCCCCGCCATCTTCAAGGGCGTCAGATATTCCTTCACGACCATTTTTGTCGCTTCGCGGTCGAGCCAGCCTTCCTCCACCAGGGGAACGAAAAGCGGGCAGGGATGGGCGTAGATGGCGCATTCGGGATTCATTTTCCTCAGCACGTTGGGATAAGCCTCGGAGGCGATCGTGGCGGAAGTCCCGATCACGCCTATCTTGTGATTCTTGGAAACCGCCAGCGCGGCCCTCGCGCCGGCTTCTATGACGCCGAGCATCGGAACGGGCGCGGTTATTTCCGGGAGCGCCAGGGCGGTCGCGGTATTGCAGGCGATGACGATGCACTTCACGTCGTGGTCAAGGAAGAACCTGACCGCGTCTTGTGTGAAGCCGACGATAGTTTCTTTGCTCTTGGAGCCGTAGGGGACGTGCGCCGTGTCACCGTAGTAGATAACGTCCTCGCACGCCATGCGTTCCCTTATGGCTTTGACGACGGTCAGGCCGCCCAAGCCGGAGTCGAAGATCCCGATAGGGGAGTTGATGCCGATCTCAGAATTCATTTCAAATAATCCTTTATGCCCTGAGCGATGGCCTGGGCCACTTTCTGCTTGTGGGCGCTTGTTTTCATTTTCTTAAGGTCCGACCAGTTGCTGATGAAACCTATCTCCACCAGGCAGCAGGGGCAGTATGAGTTCCTGAGGACGGAAAGGTTCTTGCCCTTCACGCCTCTGTTGTCGCCGCCGGCGGCTTTAGCCAGACGTTTCTGGACTTTTTCCGCCAGAAGCTGCGATTTCTGCTGAGTGGTCTGGTAATGCTGCTGCCTAAGTACGCTCTTCATCTTCGTCGTCAAATTGCTCCAGCGTTTCCTCAGCTCATACCCGTAGGAGGAAGTCTCGAGTCTTCTCGCGTGATAATCGTTGTCGACCTGGACCTTCGAGAGATAGTAGGTCTCCGTTCCGCAGGCCGAGGTGTTGGCCGCGTCGTTCACATGGATCGAGACGAAGATGTCCGCGCCGTTCCTGTTCGCGATATCTGAGCGGCTAGGCAGCTCCAGAAAGACGTCGGAATTTCTCGTCATGATGACGCGGTATCCCATCTCGGTCAAAAGATCCCTTACCCTTCTGGTCACGTCCAGGGCGATGTCTTTCTCGTTCAATCCTCCGCCCCTGCAGCCGGTGTCGTGTCCTCCGTGCCCGGCGTCCAACACCACGAGCTTCTTGTTGCCCACGTGGGTCGATTTTCCTTTTCCGGACGACTTCATGTAGTCCGGCAGGATGGAAGTTATGAAAGCGGTCGAAACTAGAGCGTCGCCCCTGATCTCCGTCACGGCGTTGGGAAGGTAGATGCAGTCGTCTCCGTCGATCAACACCGCCCGGCTTGAAGGCATGAACCTAAACGATTTCCCGGATACCCTCAACTCGATGCATCTGGTCCACTCGTCGCAGGTCAAAGAACCGCCGATGGCTTGCGAAAGATCGTACAAAGAAACAAACTCGGCGGAACCCAACGCGTTGGTCTCGAGCTTGAAAGCCCTTCCGCCCACGTCAAAGGCGCGCAAGGCGCCCGACGCCCCCGAAGCCCCGAGCAGGAAAACACTTAAAAACAATCCTAAAACAAACCTATGCATACCGTATTCGATTATACCAAAATGCGGGCCTCGATATCGAAAGAATAACGCGTACGTCCGGAATCCGTGTTGGCAGTGGAATTTTTCAACCACTTGTATTTTTTATACATTTATTATTTAATTTTAGGAAACAATCACGGCAACGCCGCCTGCCGCGGGGGTAACAATATCACTAGACGGCGGAAAACTTTAACCAACACACTCTCATTATGGAGAACAAAATGAAAAAAGCCATGCTTGTCGGCATCGCCGTACTCTTCTCTGTTTCGGCGTTCTGCGCGGAAAGTTGGTCGCCTGCCGTCCACTTCGACGGAAGCGAGATCACTGACGAAGCTGCCATTTTAAAGCCGAACGATCCCATTACCTACAGCACCGCCTTCGCGGAAGGAACTCCGATATCTCTCGATATCACCACGACGGACACCGCCGATCCTATGGTCACGGCCGTCATCTTTTCCGACGATTCCGGAGAAGCCGTGGAAGGAACCGTTGTTTGGGATTATACGGACGAAGCGTATCATGATTTTCCCAAGAACGACATTTATCAGCTGACCGAGACCGTGACGACCGATTCCGGATCGACGATCTTCAACCGCTCCGTCAAGCTGCTTCCCGAACCCATCGGCATTCTGGCCTTCGCCATCCTCGGCGCGCTTTTGCTTAAGAAACGCACGAGACTTTTCGCGGCCGCGATAATTATGGCGGCGTCCTTCGCTTTGAGCGCCAAAGCTGACGTCACCGTCGAAAACGTCACCTGCCTGCAGGGCTGGCCGTTCACCAGGAACGTCATCATAAACTACACCCTGACTTCCACCAGCGCCGCGCCCGTCATGGGCGTGAAATTCTACGGCACCACCGACAACGGCGAAACCACCTTCGATCTGAGCGAATACGGAACCATTACCAAGGACGGATCTGACGGCATAATCAAAACCACCGGATCCCACAAGACCCTGTGGACTCCCAACGAGAGCTTCTACGAGACCGTGACCGACGGCTTCAAAGTCAAGGTGGAAGCTGTTGAAATGCCCTACATGGTCGTCGACCTTTCCGGCGGAACAAGCGCCGAGAGCTATCCTGTCAGCTATCTCGCCGACGTCCCGCAAGGCGGCTGGACGGACGAATACAAGACCACGAAGCTGGTCCTTAGAAAGATCGAGCCCGGCACCTTCACCATGGGCAGCCCGAGCAGCGAACTGGGAAGGAACAACGCTACCGAATACCAGCATCAGGTGACTTTGACGAAAGCTTTCTACATCGGCGTTTTCGAAGCGACCCAGAAGCAGTATGAACTTGTCATGGGGTCGAACCCCAGCGGAAATAAAGGTGACACAAGGCCTGTGGAAGGAGGAGTAGCATACTACAATTTGCGTGGCGTGGAAACATGGCCCAGCAGCAGCGACGTTAAAGATGATTCCTTCTTCGGCAGACTTCGCACCAAGACTGGCCATTCTTTCGACCTGCCCACGGAGGCGCAGTGGGAGTACGCCTGCAGGGCTGAAACGACCACGGCGCTTAACAGCGGGAAGAATCTTTCCAATGCGACCGCCTGCTCTGAAATGGCGGAAGTTGGTCGATATGCCAGCAATCAAAGCGACGGCAAGGGTGGATACAGTCAACACACGACTGTTGGTTTATATATTCCGAACGCTTGGGGTTTGTACGATATGCACGGCAATGTCTGGGAATGGTGCCTCGACTGGTTGGCGCTTAATCTGGGCACCGATCCGGTGACCGATCCCAAAGGGCCTACGAGTGGATATAACAATCTTCGAGTGGTTAAAGGAGGCGCTTGGGATAAAGAGGCTAAAGAATCCCGTTCTGCCCGCCGCAGCGGGCAGGGCTATAATAGCGTCGGAAATGCCCAAGGCTTCCGCGTTGCTTTGCCTCAGTAATTAATCTTGATCAAAGTTAACACAGAGGCCCTCGGCCTCGAAAATAATAACGCGCAGATTTTTTTGCGCGTTATTATTTTTTTTATGATAAAATCCTACTTCAAATCATCTGAGATAAATTTTAATCAACAACCGCAAACCCAAAATATCATCATGCTGAAATTCAAGTCGCTCCTTTTCGCGCTCATCGCTTTCGCGGCGGCCTTCAACGTTTCCGCCGCCTCCTCGCTCTGGTCCGCCTCGTTCTCCTTCGACGGGGACGAGATCACGGACGATCCTATCCTTCTTCTGCCCACCGATCAATTGTCCTACAGCAGCGCCATGGCGGGCGGCACTCCCCATTCGCTGACCATCATCGCCGAGGACACGGACGATCCCGAGATCACGGCCGACATCTTCGCCGCTTTTTCCGAGACGCCCGTGGAAGGAACGACGGTCTGGGACTACACCGGAGACGAATACGGCGATCTGCCCACTGACGACACCTACAAATTGATCGAGACGGTGGAAGGCGATATGTACTCCGTTGATCTGATAAGGTTTGTCACAATTCTTCCCGAACCGGTCGGATTTTTATTCGCCGGTCTGCTCTGCGCCGTCTTATTGCGCAAAAAGATGAAGGGCCTCCTGGCGCTTCTTCTGGCCGCCGCCATCGCTTCTACCGGTGCTTTTGCCGAAAGCTCCGTCACGGAAGTCAGCTGCCTGCAGATGTGGCCTTTTTCGAGGAGCGTCATCATCAATTACACGATAGAAAGCGACATCCAGACCAATTATTACGTTAAATTCTACGGCACTTTCGACGGCGGCTCGAACTTTTTCG
>JAFYHD010000104.1 GCA_017539325.1 bacterium
ACTTACACGCTTATCCTGAGGGAGGCCGGACGCGCGCCTTAAATTGACAGGAAGGGGGCAAAAATGTATCATATGTCGTGTGTGTTCAATCCTCTTAAACCCTAAAAACCGCGAGTGATTTATGAGTACTTCTCATGTGTTCGGAAGAGATTATCGTCACATCCCCCAAGCCCCTATCGGTATAATCGCCACCCCGGGAGGACGGGAGCTCGCGGAATCCATCGACAAGGAACTCATAAAGGAGCGTCTCGCGCTTCTGGAAGAATATCCCCCTTATGAAAGTTTCCCGGGCTTTTTGAGAGACACCTTCATCATCCCCTCCGACAACCCGCGCTTCCAGAACGGCGAAGGCAAAGCCGTCATAGATCTTTCCGTCCGAGGCCTCGACCTCTTCTTCATCACCGACATCGGCAACTGGGGCATGAAGTACAACCGCAACGGCGAGACAGTCTCGATGGCCCCGGACGAACACTTCCAGGATCTCAAGCGTCTGGTGGCCGCGGCCCGCGGCATGGGACATCGCTGCAACGTCATCATGCCGATGCTCTATGAGAGCCGCCAGCACCGCATCTCCGGAAGAGAATCCTTAGACTGCGCCATCGCCCTGCAGGAGCTCGTCAATCTTGGCGTCAACAACATCATGACGATCGACGCTCACAACGCGCACGTTCACAACGCCATCCCCTACCACGGCTTCGAGAACCTGCACGCCGCCTACCAGATCATCAAGAAGATCATCAACACCGTTCCCGATTTCAGGATCGGCCCGGACAACCTGATCGTCGTTTCCCCAGACCTGGGCGGCATGTCGCGCTGCCGTTACTTCGCAGAACAGCTGCACACGCATCTGACCGGCTTCTACAAACTGAGAGACCTCTCGAGAGTCGTGGACGGCAAGGCCCCTGTGCTTGAGCACAAATTCTTAGGCGGCAGCATCGCCGGAAGAGACGCCATCGTCGTCGACGACATGATCGCCTCCGGCGGCTCCGTCATCGAGGTCGCCTACAAGCTGAAGGAAGCCGGCGTCAGGAACATTTACGTCGCCTGCACATTCATGCTCTTCACGAGCGGCGTCGAGAAATTCCAGAAGGCTTACGAAGACGGCGTCATCACCAGGATCTTCGGAACGAACGCGACCTATACCAGGCCTGAGCTCCTAGCGGCCCCCTGGTACACGCAGGTCTCGATCTCCAGGCTCGTCTCGCTTTACATCGACCTCTTCAACCGCAACGAGTCGATAGCGAAGCTGCTTGACAACAGCGCCAAGATCAGCAAGCTTCTTGAGAATCACAATCTGCATGCCTAAGCAAAGCGTCCTTCTCCTTCTTCTCGCTTCATGCCTGCTTGTTTCCTGCCGGCAGGAAAACGTTCCTCCCGCCGATCTGATCACGCCCGACCAGGATAGCGCCGAGCTCTACGATCCCATGCATCCGGAAGCTTTCGCGGAAGCCAATCCCGAGGACGGCCTCACTCCGGAAGATCCGCTTCCGGAAGTTAAGGGGCCCGGCAGCTCCCTTAGCTCCCCCGCCGTCATAACCGGCGTCTTCACCAGACTCGGCAAAATGGAAGCCGAGAGCGACTTCATTTCCGAGAAGCTCGGCAAGGAAGGCGAAGACTGGAAAATAAAAAGCACCTCCGTAAGGCCGATGGGAAGCAAGACCTTGGAAGAGATCATTGTCGAAAAGAAGGGAAACACCCAGAGCGCTTTTTATTTCGACATAACGGAATACGAGAATTCCTGGCAGTAGCGAAATGAAAAGTTTTCATCCTTTCCCCTACGACGAGTTCCAGAAGAAAGCCATCGAGGCTATCGAAGGAAACGCCTCGATTTTCGTCTCCGCGCCGACCGGTTCCGGCAAGACGGTCATCGCCGAGCACGTCATAGCGGACGCCATCACGCTCCACCAGCGCGTCGTCTACACCGCCCCAATAAAAGCCCTCTCCAACCAGAAGTACCGCGAGTTCGTAAGGCAGTACGGCGAAAGCTCAGTGGGCATCCTGACCGGCGACGTGAACATCAACCGCGACGCCCAGATCATCGTCATGACGACGGAGATCTACCGCAACACGCTGCTCGACGAAGGCAGCACGATAGAAGACGTCGCCTGGATCATCTTCGACGAAGTGCACTACCTCGACGACGCGGAGCGCGGCACCGTCTGGGAGGAAGCCATAATCTTCACGCCGAAACAAACGAGGATACTGGCGCTCTCGGCGACCGTCCCGAACGCCAGGGAGCTCTGCGACTGGATGGAGCAGATACTGGACCGCCCGATGGTCCTCGTTGAGGAAACGAAAAGGCCTGTGCCGCTCACCTTCGCGTTCCAGGCCCAGAACAGATTCTACACCGACTTCAAAGATTTCAAGGAAGACGCTTACAAGGATCTCAAAAAGCCGAGAAGATATTTCCGAGGCAGAAGACCGAAAGACCCCGTCACACCAAACTCCCTTCCCAGGCTCATCGAGCGCATAAAGGGAGAGGACGGCTTCCCCTGTCTGTATTTCGCCTTCGGCAGAAAACTGACGGAGGAACTGGCCTACAATTCTCTCCCGAACATGCAGCTCAGCAAAATAGAAAAGGAAGAAATAGAAAAACGCTTCTCTGAGCTCTGCGAAAAATACGCCGTCCAGAACGAACCCACAATAAAGAAGCTCACGCCTCTTGTAAAGAACGGCCTTGCCTATCATCACGCCGGCATGCTTCCGACGACGAAGGAAATAATTGAGCAGCTCTTCAACGAGAAGCGCCTCAAGATGATCTTCGCGACCGAGACTTTCGCCCTCGGCCTCAACATGCCAGTAAGAACCGTCATCTTCGACAGCATCAGGAAATACTATCCCGGCGGCTTCGACGTTTTGAAGACCAGGGACTTCTTCCAGATGGCCGGCCGCGCCGGCAGGCGCGGCATGGACGACTTCGGCAGAGTCTATCTAAGGATCAACCCGAGGCAGGTAAGGGCCGAGCAGGTCAAGAACTGCGTCTACGGCGAAGCCCAGCCCGTCCTCTCCCAGTTCAACGCCTCTTATGCCACGCTCCTCAACCTCTATGACAAGCACGGCGAGGACGTCATCAGCATCTATCCCAGCACGCTGAATTATTTTCAGGCCTCCAAACGCCAGCGGCGGATAGAACGTCAGAAATTCCTCGACCGTTTGCAAGTTCTTAAGAAGACCGGCTGCATAAGAAACGACGCGCTCACCGGCAAAGGCCACTTCGCCTGCTGGTTCTTCGGCTACGAGCTCATCATGTCCGAGCTCTTCATGGCAGGCCTCTTAGACCGTTGGGATCCTGTGGAACTGGGCTTGGCCCTAGCAACGCTTGTTTACGAAGCAAAACCCGGCACCCCGCCCATACGCCATCTTCCCAACCGCCTCTCCAGAGTGTTGAGGGAAGTCACCAAGGCCTACTACCAGATCGAAATAGTGGAAGGCTCTTACCGCATCGAGAATCCCGTGAGAGCCCCGGAGCCCAGCCTTATGAAAGCCACGGAGCTCTGGCTCAAGAACGCCAACTTCCAGGACACCGTCCAGGCTTCCAAAATTGACGAAGGCGAACTCATCCGCTACTTCAGGATGATCATCCAGCTCGCCAGGCAGTTGACGCAGGCTCCCAATGTTTCGGAAAAGATCGTGAAGACCGCCGAAGACTTAAGGCGCCTTATGGACCGCGGCGTAGTCGACGCCGAGCGTCAGCTGCGCTCCTAAATTACTTCAGGTATATGCCGGCCCAGTGGTCGCCCTGCACCAAAGCGCGGTCGAATTCCAGTATGATCTTTCCGCTGCCAAGAGGCTTTTTGCTCCTAAGCGTATAGCGATGCTCGTCGCTGTGCACGAAGTCTTTCTTATATTCCAGCGGCTTGAAGACCAGCCTTCCTTTCCCTTCCCTTTTGAAATAGACCTTCATCGGCACGGCGTTCGCCGGTCCCTTTATGATGACCGTAATCTCGTTTTTGTCCTTGAACTCTTCCGGCAGTTCGAAGGTTTTTCCGGTGATAGGTTCCTTGCTGTCACTGAAGCCGAAGCCGGCGTACTGCTTTCCCCTGTCCAGCAAAAGCATTTCATCCACGAGGCCAGCCGAATATTCATAATCCTTAAAAGCCTGTTCCAAGACTTCTTTGCACTCGCCCTGCCAATCAGGATTGATCTCCCTGCAGCCTTCCTTGTCGCTGCCGGCGTTCCAGAAGTCTTTCTCAATATCCCTTAATTCCCACTGGATGTCATCTTCCTTAATTCCCGCCGCCAGCCTTCTCAGATAATGCTGCCACTCGCTGTTGTGGTAATAGATGATGCCGCTCCAGGCTCTCGTGGCGTAGCCGTTCAAAAATCCTCCCCAGGCAGTCACCAATCTCTTGGCGTCGCTGGCGTAATACTTCTTCTCCTCTTCCGTCGAGCCCCAATCCCTGGCCCTGTCAGCCCAACGTGACAACAGCAAATGCTCCCTGGTCGCCGCCAGATTATCCATCGAACCGGCAAGTTTGTCCAGCCTATCCGCCGCAACGACCATCTCATTGGTCTTCCCGAAGAGATAAAGATAAGCCGCTTCCATTATGATCCTGTCCGCCGCCACCATTCCATAGCGCATGGTGAATTCCACGCAGTCGTCAATATACAAAGAGCTCTTCGCAAACTTGTTAGAACAGGACAGAAGATTCGGCAGACCGTCCTTCCAGCCCTCCTCGAAACTGTTGCGGGCCCAGGCTGACATATGCGGGCTCCCTTGGAAATGATAATGGTCGCCTTTGGTCTTATAGAAACTCCTAAGGAAGTGAGCCCAGGCGTTGGAAACGGCCGGGGTGTAGGCGCCGTACCTGTCCTCGCAATACTTGGCCAGCCAATCCTCAAGTTTGCCTTCCTTCGTCTGCCAGGCCGAATCCGCCAGCATCTCGAAGACCACCTCGTTGTTGTCCAAACCTTCCGGGGTCAGGCCCACGCCCACTTGCTTCCCCTTGTCGGGGTCGCCTTGCTGATCGAACATCTTGGAATAATTCTTTTGCAGTTCCCCGTGCGGATCGTTGAAACCTCCGAAGGTGTGCGCGATGCACCTAAGCCACTCATGCCCGTAGAAACCGTCGTGTTCTTTCCAGACTTGCATATTGTCGTTAGCCAGATCGATGATGATTATTCCCCCGACAGGAATATCTTTCAGGAACGACTGTACCGCTTCCCTTGTCCAAGTGTCTTTTTGGAAGAAGAACATCCAGCCCTGCATCACCCAGACAGCGTCCGAGATCGCGGCGTGGATCGCCTGGTAGCTTTCCCTTCCGTACCTTTGGAGATCCTCGTTCAAAGAAGAAGTGACAGGGATATCCATCTCGTTGAAACTGTCCGCCAGGAAATATTTCACAGGTCCGAACATGTTGGTGTAAGTCCGCATCCACTCTTTCGTCAGATCAGCGAAGGTCCGCGTTCCCGGTTCTATCCACCATGACTGGCATTCGCCCGGCAAAGCGCACCAGTGCGCCCTCGCGTGGAAATTCGTCTTGCCGTGCGTTTCGGCGTACTCTTCCGGAACGAAGCCCGCGAAACCGGGGACCACAGGCGTCATGCCGAATTCCCGCATCCTGGCCAGGATCTGATCCTGCAGAACTTTCGTCTCGTCGATATACTTGTCCGGGCAAGGTCCGTTGTGCTTGTAAAGGTTCCCCATGATGAACCAGGGCGCGAAGGCCGGGCCGGGGAAATACTCCTTCAAACCTTTTTCGCTCACGCCAAGATCAGTCCAGACTTTCCTGGCCACCGCCTGATAGCCTACCATCGCCAGCGGCATATTCACGCCGTGCAGCGCCAGCCAGTCCAGTTCTTCCTCCCAGCGGTCCCACTTCCAATACGGCGCGGTGTAACCGAAAGTGCAGACGTTGAAATGATGACGGAATTTGTGCGGCGTCCCCCCGACGGTCAACTCGGCATCCGGATAATTCTCGATCTTCGGATGTCTCTGCTGCCATGTCACCATCACGCCCGCATGATCTTTCAGATACTCATAGCAGCCGCGCACGATAGCGAGATCGTTCTCACCTTTCACCAAGACCTTCCCATCTTTGGCTTCGTAGGAAAACGTATCGAAAAGATTCGTATCGACAGACGGAGCGTAAGCAAGCTTAAAATGGCTCGCGTCGCCGAAGACTCTCTCCAAAACTCCGTACGCCGCCGCCGGCCTTTTGCCGCCGCCCTTTTCACAAGCGCAAAGAGCCAAAACCAAAATGACCAAAATTTTTTTCATCGATAACCAGCCCGTTTTTGGTGAGAAGAGCTTATTTTCGGGGATGGGATTTGTCGTAGACTTCTTTCAGTCTTTCTATGGTCACGTGGGTGTAGATCTGGGTGGTGCCGATGGAGGCGTGGCCGAGCATGGTTTGGACGCTTCTAAGATCGGCTCCGTTGTCGAGAAGGTGCGTGGCGAAGCTGTGGCGGAAGACGTGGGGCGTCACGTGCTTGTCGATGCCGGCCATTGCAGCGTAATTGGCGATAAGGCGCTCAATGGTACGGGGAGAGAGTTTTCCCTTCGGCCCCGGGAAGCAGGGGCTGTTGTGTCCCTTTGAGGGATATTCGGGGTTGTTGAAATAGTTGTTGAGGGCGCGCATCGCCAGCTCGCCAAGCAGGACGTACCGCGTCTTGTTGCCTTTGCCCACGACTCTAGCGGCGTGTTCGTCCATGTCGAGCATGCCGTGGGTAAGGTTCACGAGCTCGGAAAGACGCAGTCCGGTGGAATAGAAAAGCTCCATGATGGCTTCGTCCCTCAGACCTTCGAGAGTTTCCTGATTCGGCATGGAAAGAATGGCTTCCATTTCTTTTAAGGTAAGAACGGTGGGAAGCGGTTTGCCGCGCTTGGGAGTAGTGAGGCTGGTGGCGGGAGAGGCTTTGATGTTCCTTCTTCTAAAATGGAAGCCGAAGAAGGAACGGATGGCGGAGGCCTGTCTCGCTACGGTCTTGGGATCGTGGTCTTTTTCCGCGACAGAGTCGGATAGGAAAGCGCGCAGATCTTCCCTTTGAATGTCTTCAAGGCTGGGAAGCTTGCCGCATTCGTTTAAAAACGCGACGAAACCGTCGAGATCCCTTTTGTAGCTGATGATGGTCCTGGGACTGTAACGCCGCTCGCTTTTAAGGTACTCTAAGAATTGTTCTATAGCGGCAGAAAGTTCCATGATCTTTTTAGTAAGTGAAGTTGCAGTCGATGTTCTCTAAGAACGGCGCCTTCTCGTCTTTGGGACTGGTGATCTTCGGGAGATCAGGCAGAGGCCATTCCACGTTGACGGTCGGATCGTCGTAGCGAAGACCGCCTTCCGCTTCGGGATGATAGAACTCGGTGCATTTGTAATGGAAGACCGCTTCGTCGCTGACGACACAGAAGCCGTGGGCGAAACCTTGCGGCACATAAAGGGATTTCTTATTCTCTTCGCTGAGAAGATCGCCTACCCATTTGCCGAAATAGGGAGAGCCTTTCCTAAGGTCGACGGCGACGTCGAAGACTTCGCCTCTGACAACTCTCACGAGCTTGCCCTGGGAATAGGGGTTCTTCTGGAAGTGCAGTCCTCTCAAAACGCCCTTGCGGCTTGAGCTCATGTTATCCTGCACAAAATTGGTGGGTATGCCGGCTTCTTTGAAAAGATCGGCGCGGTAGGTCTCCATGAAGAAGCCCCTATTGTCGCCGAACACATCCGGCTCGATCAGTTTGACGTCCGGAATAGCAAGAGAAATTATCTTCATTTTAATTTTTAGTCGCGATAACGATAAGTGATTCGGCCCTTCGTCATGTCATAGGGAGACATTTCCAGTTTGACGCGGTCGCCGGCGACGATCTTGATGAAGAAGTGACGCATCCTGCCGGAAATGTGGGCAAGCACTTCCATGCCGTTGTCGTCGAGTTTGACACGGTAGAGAGTGCTGGGCAGAACTTTGGTCACGACGCCCTCAACTTCGATTACATCATCTTTAGCCATAAATAAAGATAGTTGGTTAAATTGCGAATATAATAGCAGAAGAAGGGTTTAATTGCAAGAAAAATCATCGCTGAAATGAGATTCCCGCCAGGCCTTGTTGGCGGCAACGTCTTTTTTGACCACGATGTTTTTGCCGCCGGCGACCAGAACCGAGCCGGCTTTGGCGTTTCTGGGCTTGGAAACGAACTTTTTATAAGTGTAGATGACGTCAACTTTAGCAAGGTCCGGAGCCTTGGAAAGCGCGGCGCAGAGCTCGGCCGCTTCCTTCCAGGCGGCGGGCGTGATCTCTCTCCCCTTCTCCGCCCTTATGATGGCGTGGCTTCCGGGATAGTCCCTGACGTGCAGCCAGCCGTCGTTTCCGTTGGCAAGACGGATGGTGACGTAGTCGTTGTCGCTTGCGCTGCGGCCGATGATTATTTTGAAACCGTCGCTTGAAGTGCAGCGGTAAACTTTATAGGGGCCGTCGGGATTAGCTTTCTTTACAGGCTTTTCTTTCTTTGAAGGCTTGGCTTCCGCCGGACTGTTAAGAGCTTTGAGTTCAGCCAAAGAACAGGCTGAGACCTTGGCAAGTTTTTCTTTCAGTACGGCGAGTTCCGCTTCCGTCGCGTCATGGCGCTTCTGGAGAGTTTCGTAACCTCTCTCGGCTTTTTGGGCGAGCTGGTAATAGTGCGTGACGTTGTCCTTGGGAGATCTGCCTTCCAAAAGTTTTATTTCTACGGTGGGAGCGTCCGGTTCGAAAACATCCTGGAGCTCGATAGTGGTCTGCCTCGGAGAGATCTGGTTGTAGTTTATCTTAAGAAGGTCTCCCAATCTGCGGTAATGGTCGGCATTCTGGGCTTTTTGGAGATCTTCCTCGATCTTCTGAAGCTTCTTTTCCGTCTTGGAAAATTCTTTTTCAAACTTTCTTGTGAGAGCGTCCCTGATGAGCGAGGTCTCCAGTTCTTCCGCTTTTTGCTTAAGCTCCTCTAATGTGATCGTCCCCCATTCATATCCGGTCGTTCTGTCGGGAGGAGGCGTGTAGGCTTCCTTGGCTTTCAGCCTTTTGCAGTTGGTGGCTTCCACTACGCCGCATTCGTCTAAAAGCGTGGCGTGGGCGCCGGCGAAGTGGAGATGCAGTATCCTTCTGTCTGAGAAGTAGAGGCTCACGATGGAAGTCTCGGGATGGAAAACGAGCTTCTTAAGATCGACGTCTTTTAAAGTGAGAGCAAGAGTGCCCAGTTGGTCGGTCGCCTCGGGATACTCTTCCTTGGGAGAAGAGTCGCTGAGAAGCACGGCGTTGATGGGGTTGGGAGCGAGATAGAGATAATAAGTTTTACTGCCTTCAAGACGCAAGACCCAGACCAGACCGTGCCAAAGGCCCAGCTTCCGTAAACTGAGAGGCAGAGGAAGGTCCATGAACTAAACTCCCAGGGCGTCGTAGAGCGCGAAAACTTTCCTTGCGTTGGTCTCCGCGTCGAAACTCCTTTTGGCGAACTCAGCGGCTTCTTTGCCGCAATTGATTCTCAATTCGTCATCCTCTATGAGGCGTTGCAGCGCGTCGGCAAGAGCTTTATGATCGAAAGGCTTTACTGTAAGGCCGGTCTCGCCGGGAATGATCTCTTCGCCCGGGCCGTCGATGTCGAAAGCGACTGCCGGTTTGCCGGCGGAGCTTGCCTCGGCGATCAATCGGGAGAAGTGGGGTTCCAAAAAAGGCACGGCGAGAACATCGCAGGCTGCAACGAGAGGATCGACGTGCGTGGAAGGTCCGCAATAAGTTACTTTGTCCCAGATGGCGAGTTTGTCGGTCAGAGCCCTTAATTTGTCGGACCAGGAGAGCATGTTGGTGATACGGCGCCAAAGAGGATATTCCTTGGGAAGCTCT
This sequence comes from bacterium, assembly GCA_017539325.1. GTDB lineage: Bacteria > Auribacterota > UBA3054 > UBA3054 > UBA3054 > UBA3054. The sequence continues at coordinate 9,799 of JAFYHD010000104.1, forward strand.
ATGGGACCGACCAGGGCGAGATGGAAATTAACGCCGCGGGCCTTGAGAAGAGCCGCGGCCTTGAGAAGCTTATGCACGCCTTTGGCTCTGGTGAAACGTCCGAAGTAGCCGATCAGCTTTTTGTCGGGATCGTCCCCTACCAAGGTGTTCCTGAAATTCGCGTCGGGCTCAACGTTCTGGTATTCCTTGACGTCGATGAAGTCGAAGACGTCGGTAGTGGGAACGTCTTTATTGATGCGCCAGCGGCGGTGTTCGCTCGGGAGCATGAAGACGAAGGCGTTGCCCCAGCGCTTGGTATAGTGGCGCATCAGCATTCTTCTGAAGCCGACGTATCCGTGGGATAGGACTTCCAGGACGTTGACGACCACGGGTTTTCCCGTAGCGTGCGCGGCTTTCAATATGCCCGGCACCACTATGGTGTTGATGTGGATAAGGTCAGGGTTCACTTCCTTGAAGATGCGTTTTGCAGTGCGGTAGGAAGTGAACTGCCCCTTCGTCATGCGGTAGATCAGATGCGGTTTCTTGATGCCGTAGAAACCGTCCGAAATATGCAGGAAAGGAATGGCCCTCTGGTCGATTATGACCTTGTATCCGCTCCTTTCGAAAAGGTCGGACGCCGAGCTCTTCCTTATGCACCAGATAACCGGGTCGTATTTTTCCTTGTCCAGGTGCTTCAACAGTTCCAGAAGGAGCTGCGGAGCGCCGCCCATTCCGGAACCATGGTGCACGAAAAGGATCTTTTTTCTTGTGTCAGCCATGGGAATGGCCTATTTCGTCCTGAAAGCTTTAATCTCTTTGGCGATCATCTTCACCAGCTCGACTCTAGACTCATAGCTGGCCCAGGAGATGTGCGGGGTAAGGATGATCTTGTCAGGGTCGTTGACCTGGAAGTAGGGATGGTTGAAAGGCAGAGGCTCCTGAGTGTAGGTGTCGCAGGCCGCGCCGGAAATGGTGTAGTCGTTCAGGCACTGCACAAGATCCTCTTCGTTAATGATCCCGGCGCCGCCGAAGTTCAGAACGCAGGCTGTCGGGCGCATTAGCTTCATCATCTTGTTGGTGATGAGGTTTATCGTCTGGGAGTTGGCGGGAGCATGGACGGAAACAACATCAGAGCGCCTCATCAGATCTTCCATCGTGACAGCCTCGTAGCTTCCCACGGGCTCCTCATCCCTCAGAGGATAGTAGATTATCTTCATTCCCAGCGTCGTCGCCATTTCAGCGACCCTGACGCCGATCTTGTTCATGCCGATGATGCCCCAGGTCTTGCCGATGATGTCGAAGAAATTCTGACTGCTGTCGGTGAAGGAGTGGCTTCTGGAATAGGCGCCGGACTTCACCGATTTGTCGAAGTAGTGGAATTTGCAGACAAGGTTCAGCATAGCCGCGACCGTGCACTGCGCGATCGAATTCACGGCGAACCCCGTGATCCCGACGACCTTGATGCCGTTCTGTTTGGCGTATTCCAGATCGATGTTGGGAATATTGGAGTCGATCGTCACGATCAGCTTAAGATTGCGGGCGCGCTCCATGTTGATGGCGCGGATGGGAACGTGGCTGGCCACCACGCATTCGCAGTTTTTGATACGTTCAGTAAGGTCAAGAGCGCCTGAACTGGCGTAGACCATGAGAGCCCCCTGCTCTGCTATGGGCGAGAGATCAAGCATGCCGAGCGAATCGGCGTCCAAAAAAACGATATTGAACATAAACTATGATTGGTTGATTGATTAACGGTTGGATATCTCTACTAATCGGTCAAATTATAACAGAATTCAACTTAAAATGGAAGGAATCAATTTCCTAATTTTTCTTTTAATATTCTAATATTTTTCAACTGTGAGACAATGTTTTTTTAAGACATGCCACGCTTGAAATAAAGAACATCAGATCAGACTTTTCAACTTGGCCAATATCAGATCGATATCGGATTGCGGAGTGGAAGCGCCGGCCGTGACGCCTATCCTGCGGTAAGGTGTGAGCTCTTTCGGCTCCCAGTTCGCGGGATCTGTAACGAAGAAAGTCGCTTTGCCGCTGCCCCTGCAGATCTCAGCAAGACGGTTGCTGTTCGCGCTGCCAATTCCTCCTATGACGACCATGGCGTCGCAAGTTTCACAAAGGGAGAGCGCTTCCTTCTGACGCTTTTCCGTCGCCTGGCAGCGCGTGTTGCGGATCTTGGCAAAGGGGAATTTATCTAAGATAGCCTTTGTGACCGCTTCGAAAGTGGAACTGTCGAGCGTCGATTGGCAGACGACGGTGAAAGGCTTGGTAAAATTCAATGAGGCGACTTCCTCGACTGAACTGACGACCGTCCCCTCTTTGGCGAAACTCATGAGCCCCGTCACTTCCGCGTGCCCCTTGTCGCCCAGGATGACGACAGGTTCTCCTTCTTCCGCGGCGCGCTCAATGATTCTCCTTATGGCGATGACGTGCGGGCAGGTGCCGTCCAGGATGTCGAGAGCATTATCTTTCAAAAGGGCGTACTGCTCTTTGGGGACGCCGTGGGCCCTGACAAGAAGCTTCGCGTTTTTGGGAAGCTTTTTTATCTCTTCCTCGCCGAGCGAGGAACTGAGGACGCTCATGCCCTTTTTCCCCAGGGCTTCTATGACGGAAGGATTGTGGATCAAGGGGCCGAGCGAGCAGAGCGCTTTAGTGGGCTCCTTTTCCAAAGAATCGTTGGCCAGCTGCACCGCGCGCTTGACGCCCGCGCAGAAACCGGCTTCCCTGGCGACTATGATCTCGCGTTCCATCATTCCTCCTCGACCTTTACCTGGATGCGTTCGTAACGCCTAAGCGACGAGGTTATCTTTTCAACGTACCCGGCGTATTCTTCTTCGCTGACGTTGCCAAGGCAGGGCGCGCAGCAGCGTTCTATCTGGTAATAGAGGCAGGGCTTGCCCTTTTTCAGCTGATTGACGGTGCAGCGCCTGAGTTTGAAGCGGTCGCGGTAGCGCCGCAAAAGCTCGTCGGCGGAAACGCCCACTATGAAGGGACCGAAGTAGCGGCTGCCTTTTTTCAAATGACGGTGCGCCGGAATAAGCCGCGGGAAGGGCTCCATCACCGTCAGCTCCAGGGAGGGATAACTCTTGTCGTCTCGCCCTAAAACGTTGTAGCGCGGCAGATATTTCTTGATGAGTTCGTCCTCAAGCAGAAAAGCCTTCGCTTCGTTTCCGGTGATCCTGAACTCGATCTTCCTCACCTTCTCGACAAGGAAAGGCACGCTCCTTCTTCCGTCCCCGCCAGGACGAAAATACTGCTGCATCCTCAGCTTCAGGTTCACGGCCTTGCCGACGTAGATGACGGTCCCCTCCTCGTCGTACATGAGATAGACTCCGGTCGCCTTGGGAGCGTCCTTGTAACCCGGAGCTGTCTCCATTACGCTGATAGGCTCATCAGAGGAAACGGCCATTTACTTGACAGCGGGACGACCTATGCTGTAATAGGTGAAGCCCAGTTCCTTCATTTCGGAAGGCGAATACTGGTTGCGGCCGTCGAAGATGACAGGCTGCTTCAAAAGTTCCTTGATACGCGGGAAATCCGGAACTCTGAATTCGTTCCATTCGGTCAGAAGCATCAGTGCGTCGCAGTCTTTGAGCGCTTCGTAAGCTTCGTCGCAATAAGTGATCGTGTCGCCGAAGACAGCCTTGGCGGTCTCTTTCGCCACCGGGTCGTAGCCCTTGACCTTAGCTCCGGCTTCCAAAAGCAGCTTTACGATGATCTGCGAAGGAGCGTCGCGCATATCGTCGGTCTGAGGTTTGAAAGCCAGTCCCCAAAGGCCGAAAGTCTTGCCCTTAAGGTCGCCCTTGAAATGTTCCTTGGCCAATTCGAAAAGCACTTCTTTCTGCCTGGCGTTGACCTTTTCGATGGCGTCTATCATGATCGGCTCATAATCGTTCTCCCTGGCCGTGGCAGCCAAGGCCTTAACGTCTTTCGGGAAGCAGGAGCCGCCGTAGCCGATGCCGGAATAGAGGAAGCGGCGTCCGATGCGGGAGTCGAGCCCCATCGCGATCCTGACTTTCGTAACGTCCGCGCCGACTTTCGAGCAGATGTTGGCGATCTCGTTCATAAAGGAGATCCTGGCGGCCAGCATGCAGTTCGAGGCGTATTTGCACATCTCGGCGGACTTGTTGTCCATGACAAGGATGTCTGCGCCGGATTTGGTGAAGGGATCGTAGAGGATGCGCATGATCTCGGCGGCCTTCTCGCTGGTCGTGCCGATGACCACGCGCTCAGGTTTAAGGAAATCATCCAAAGCCGCGCCTTCCTTTAAAAACTCGGGGTTCGAGACAACGTCGAAAGGCTGCGTGGTGCCCTGGGAGAGCACTTCCTTGACTTTTGCGGCCGTGCCGACGGGGACCGTGCTCTTGTTGACGACGATCTTGTAGCCGTTGAAGTAAGGCGCGATCTCTTTCATGACCGCCCAGACGGCGGAAAGGTCCGCTTTGCCGTCTTTGCCGGTCGGGGTTCCCACCGCGGAAAAAATAACGTCGGAATTTTCGATGGCATAGCGCATGTCGGTCGTGGGAACAAGGCGCTTGGCGGCCAAATTGCGCTTGACCATCTCCTCCAGGCCGGGCTCGAAAATAGGGATCTCGCCATTAAGCAGTTTTTTAATCTTCGCTTCGATCTTGTCGACGGTAATGACAGTGTTGCCGCTGTCAGCGAAACAGGTGGCGGCCACTAAGCCGACGTATCCGGTACCGATCACTGCTACTCTCATTTTGCGCTCCTTATTTTAACGAATGACTTTCAAAAACTTTCTCTTGCCAACTTTCAGAATGAAGCTGTCGGCTTTCGGCATGGTAAGGTTGAAGCCCGTCACTTTCTCGCCGTCGCAAGTCACGCCGCCCTGCTGGATGACTCTCCTGGCTTCGCTCTTCGTGGCGGCCAGTTTGTTCTCCACCAGAAGCTCGAGAAGGTCAAGCTCGGGAACTCCGCCCTCTTTCAGCTTGTATTCCGGGATATCGTCCGGGATCTCTTTGTTGCTGAAAACATTTTCAAAATTGGCGATGGCCGCGTCCGCGGCCTCCTTGCCGTCGTAGATCTCAGTGATGGCGTGCGCCATGGCTTTTTTGACCGTCATCGGATGGACGGTGCCGTCCTTGACGCCCTTCTTCCATTCCGCGATCTGCTCCATGGGAATGTCGGTCAAAAGCTCAAGGTACTTGAACATCAGCTCGTCGTTGACGGACATCAGTTTGCCGACTTTCTCATTCGGGGGATCGGCGATGGCGACGTAGTTGCCGTAGGATTTCGACATCTTCCTGACGCCGTCAAGGCCTTCCAGCAAAGGCATAGTGAGGCAGACCTGAGGCTCTTGGCCAGCTTCTCTCTGCAGGTCACGGCCGACCATAAGGTTGAAGGTCTGGTCGTTGCCGCCCAGCTCCACGTCGGCTTTCAGAACGACCGAGTCGTAGCCCTGCATGAGAGGATAGACGAATTCGTGCATGTGGATGGGAAGATTGGCCTGGAAGCGCTTCTGGAAATCGTCGCGCTCCAGAGTCCTCGCCAAGGTCGCCTGCGCCAACAAAGCGATCACTTCCTTGAAAGTCATCTTCGAGAACCACTCGCCGTTGTAGCGGACGATAAGCTTGTCTCTGTCGAGGATGCGGGAAGCCTGCTCAAGGTAGTGCTCGGCGTTCTTCAGGACCTGCTCCTCCGTGATCTGCGGGCGCGTCTTGTCGCGGCCGGTCGGATCGCCCACCTGGGCCGTGAAGGAGCCTATGAGAAGCACGGCCTGGTGGCCGAGATCCTGGAACTGCCTGAGCTTTCTCAATACCACGGTAAAGCCCAAGTGAAGGTCGGCGGCCGTCGGGTCGACGCCCAGCTTGACGATCAAGGGTTTGCCCTTGGCGAGTTTCGTTTTAAGTTCTTCCCTTTCCGTAATGGTCATGGCGCCTCTTTCCAAGATCGCCATCTGTTCCTCAACTGGTCTCATATTTATCCTTAATTTATTTTTTACGTGATTTTATCAGAAGCTTTGAATTATGGCAATTTACTGCCCGTCCCTTACTCCGTGCAGAAGCATCTTCATCTGCGCCATCTTCTCCTCGCTGGCGGCCATGATGAGAAGCTCGTCGCCTTCCTGGATGACCGTGGAGCCGTTCGGCGTGATGAAGTCGCTGCCTCTCTTTATGCCCATGACAAGGCAGGATTTGGGGAAGGACATGGAGAGAAGCGAACGGTTGATGCACTGGTCTCCCGGACATACGGTGAAACTGTCAAGGTTCGACTGGAAGGAATCGGAGACTTCCAATCCGAAATCGCTGGTCTTGCTCTTGTCCTCGGGGATGGTGACGTCCAGAAGCTTTCCGGCCCAGACTAAGCTCGAGCCCTGGAAAAGCACCGAGGAGAAGGAAATGCAGCAGACCATGAAGAAGATCGCCCGCGCCATCGGGTCGTGAACGCCGAAAGCGACAAGAGGGTACGTCGCGAAAACGATCGGCACAGCGCCCCTCAAGCCCACCCAGGAAACGAAGAGCTTGTCCTTTATGGGCATCTTGAAAAAGTGCAGGCACAGGAAAACGGAGATGGGGCGAGCCACGAACATCAGAAGCGCCGAGACCGCGAGTCCGAAGCCGATGTAAGGCTTGAAACGCTCGAAGGGCGCCGCCAGAAGTCCCAGCATAATGAACATCGTGATCTGCATGAGCCAGGCGAAGCCGTCGAAGAAACGCGACATGCTTCGTTTGTGGATGATGTTCGCGTTGCCCAAGACCATCGCGGAGATATAGACCGCCAAAAAGCAGTTGCCGCCCAGGTGCTCCGCCGCGGAGTAAACGATCAAGGTCATGCTGATGACCAAAACGGAATAGAGCCCGTCCGCCTCCAGTCTGATGCGGCGCATGATGAAACTCATGCCGTGACCCAGCGTATAGCCTACGAAAGCGCCGACGATCATGCCCTTCGCGAGCGTAAGAAGCATATTGCCGGGCGCGCACTGCCCCATGCACAGGTCGATGCAGGTGACGGTCAAAAAGTAAGCCATCGGGTCGTTGGAACCGCTCTCAAGCTCCAAGAGAGGCCTGAGGTCGTTCTTGAAGTCGAGATTCTTGGTCCTGAAGATGCCGAAGACGCTCGCCGCGTCGGTAGAGGAAACGATGGAGCCGAGAAGCAAGGCGTAAGGCCAGGTGAAATTCTTCCAATGGAAAAGATAGGCCAGAAGCATCGTCAGCGAGCCCAATATTCCGGCCGTTACAAGAACGCCGATCGTCGAAAGGACGATTCCCTTGTAGAGAACCGGCTTTATCTTGTAGAACTTCGTCTCAAGACCGCCGTAGAAGAGGATGAATATAAGGGCGAAGTCGCCCAGGCCTCTCGCCACCGCGATGCTCGAGAAATCGAGCCCGTACTCCCCTGCCAAAAATCCCACGAAGAGGAAAAGCGCGAGGATCGGGATGCCGGTGCGGCTGATCGTTCGGCTGAAGATGATCGACAGGAAGAAAAGGATCGCGCCGATCAGGAGGAAGTTTTCCGTCGAAAGCTTGATGAAGCCCTTGGCGGTCTCAGTGACAACGTTTGTACTGCAGGGAACAGAAACGGAAACGGCAGCGTAAAGGTCGGTCAGAGACGGGATCGTCTCAGAGACCAGACTCTCAAAGCTTTGAGTTAAAACTTGTTCCACTGCCATAAAAGATCAGAGCTTATTCTTGGGCAGGACCGCCCTTAAGTGAAGGTAGATAGCGTCCGCGGGAAGGTCTTCGCCGTTCTCCATTTTTTCCATGGCCAGCGCCAGGAGAAACTTCGCGTCGAAACCGCTTGGCGTGGGAACAAAAAGTTTACCGGGGAAAGCCGTTTCGCCGCACTCGCCGTAATAGCGCTCGCAATCGGGAAACTTGAGCGCAAGCTCGTCTTTCTTGCAGAAGCCCGCTTCTTTCTTTTCGTCTGTGCGGTACTCGTAATAGAATCCGCCGCCGGCCTTGGCGTCGAGAAGGAGCAGCTCGTTCCCGCTCTCATCCGCCCTTGGGTAGAAGTCGAAACGCGAAACGCCTATAAGCCTCGCTCCATAGCCGAGCGCGAGCCCCTGGGCCGCCGCGAGGCCTGTCCTGATGCCAGTGAAGGAACCCGGCCCGCGGTCCACCACGATGATCTCGGGAACGCAACCGCGGATCATTTTCTCTATTGCCGGCATGATCTGGCTGGAAAGGTCCCTGCCCATCGGAAAGATCTCCTGGAAAGGCCCGGCGTTCTCGCCAAAGAACGCTACCGAGGCTTCCTGATAAGAGGCGGTCTCAAGAGCGAGCATACTCATTTACAGCTTCTCCTCATCGCCTTCCTTTATCACGAAATTCTCCTTGGGCGCGTAAACGCCCTCGCCCTTGGCCCAGACGCCGAAGGTCATAAGGAAGATCTTGATGTCGAGCCAGAGCGACCAGTGCTCCACGTACCAGACGTCAAATTCGATCCGCTGCGGCCAGGTCAGGGAGTTGCGGCCGTTGACTTGGGCCCAGCCAGTCACGCCGGGCGGGACCAGAAGACGCTTCTTCTGGCGCTCGTCGTATTCCGCCGTCTGGTAGAGCAGCGTCGGGCGAGGTCCCACGACGCTCATTTCACCCAGAAAGATGTTGATGAGCTGCGGCAGTTCGTCGAAGCTCGTCTTCCTTAGGAAATTCCCGACTTTCGTGATCCTCGCATCGCCTTCTCCGGTATAGAAGCCTTCCTTGTCAGCTCCGACCGTCATGGTCCGGAACTTGTAGATCATGAAGGGCTTGTTGTCTTTCCCGGCCCTTTCCTGCAGGAAGAAGACCGGTCCCTTGCTGTCGAGCTTAATTAGGACAGCGATAACGAGCCACGGCAGGGCGCAGAAAATGAGCCCTGCTATGGCGATCACTAGATCGAGAACTCTTTTAAGAAATCTCTGCATCAGCGGCTGGCGTATTTCTTAGCCAAAGCTTCCCTGTTCTCCTTGTACCACTCGATGGTCTTTTTAAGACCTTCCTCGAAATTGGTGTGAGCCTGGAAGCCAAAGTATTCCTTGGCCCTCGAGGTGTCGAGACAGCGTCTCGGCTGGCCGTCGGGTTTAGAGGAATCCCAAACGATCTTGCCGGTGAAGCCGGTCAGCTTAGCGATCAGTTCGACGAGATCCTTGATGGAGATCTCGAAACCGGCGCCCAGGTTGACGGGCTCGATGCCGTCGTAACGTTCCGCCGCCAGGGCGATGGCTTCCGCGGCGTCCTCGACGTAGAAGAATTCTCTCGTGGCCTTGCCGGTGCCCCAGACTTCGATGGAGTCGGCTCCCGCTTCCTTCGCTTCAACGCACTTCTTGATAAGCGCGGGAATAACGTGCGAGGAACGGTCGTCGAAATTGTCCCTCGGTCCGTAGAGATTGACGGGCAGAAGATAGATGCCGTGGAAATCGTATTCCTGGCGGTAAGCCTGGAGCTGCACCATCATCATCTTCTTGGCCAGTCCGTAGGGCGCGTTGGTCTCTTCGGGATATCCCAGCCAGAGGTCCGTTTCCTTGAAAGGAACCGGCGTGAACTTCGGATAGGCGCAGATCGTGCCGAGCGCCACGAACTTTTCGATGTTGTGGAGTCTCGCCTGTTCGATGAGCATGGCGCCCATCACCATGTTGAGATAATAGAAGCTCCCCGGATGCTCCCTGTTGGCGCCGATGCCGCCGACGACCGCCGCAAGGTGAATGACGATGTCCGGCTTGATCTCTTCATACATTCTTACGATCTCGGCTTCCTTGGTCAGATCGTATTTGTCGCGGTCCGCGATGAAGACATTTTTGCAGCCGCGGGCTTTCAGACGATCGATAAGATGGCTGCCCAGAAATCCCAGGCCGCCCGTAACGCAGATCCGTTTTTCCGTGAAGTTCATAAACAAATCCCCTTTATAATTGTTTGGTTTGTGGTTTTAAGTTCGCGAAGTAAGCGCGCATTTTCCTCGTAAGCGAAAGCCTTTTGAAAAAAAGCGCGTAAGTAATGAAAGGAGCGAAAAATTTCGCGGGCGCCTTGAAAAGAAGATACAGCGATCTTCCCAAGGGCGCCAGAAAAAGCAAAATAAAAGTTTTGAAGCAGCAGAATCCGCGCAGATTCTTAAGGCAGGTGTCGAGCGCGTTGGAGCCAAGCCTAGTTATGGTGGCACCGCTCTTCTCGTACCAGCGGACACCCTCCTGTGAGCCGGAGTGCACGTGGTGGCACTTGAGGCTCGGAGCGGAGAGCGCCTTCCCGCCAATGGCGTTCAGCCTCAGATAAAGGTCGATGTCTTCGCCGTAAGCGAAATAGCGTTCGTCGTAGTATTCCTTCTTTCCGCTGGCTGACAGTTCTTCTGGAATAGCCGCCTTCTCTAGTTCGCTTGCCATAAAGAGCGGCGCGCAGCCGCCCGGCGCGAAGACGAACTTCTCCGCGAACGGTTCCGTAAGATCTGTCGCCAGGCTGAGGAATCTCGTCGGCACGACGTAGGTGCACAAGACTTCCTCCGTCTCCCCTCTTTCCCTGTCGTAGCGGTAGATCAGCGGGCCTATCATCGTAACGGCCGGATCGGCCTTGATCTTCTCCGCCGCTTTCGCGAAAAAGTCGGGCGCCAGGAAAACGTCGACGTTCAGCGGCATGAGCCAATTTCCGGAAGAGACGCGCAAACCTTCGTTCATGCCTCTCGCGAAGCCGGTGTTCTCAGAAAGCATTACGCTTTTGTAGCCGAAGCTTTTGAATTCCTCGCTGTTCAAATACTCTACGCTGCCGTCCGTTGACCCGTTGTCCACCACGATGACTTCCAAGGAGGAATAACTCTGGGCCTTCAAGGCGGCCAGGTTCTTCTTCAGAAGTTCCAGCGTGTTCCAATTCAGGACCACGACGGAAAAGCTCGGATCAACAGACAGAACTGCCATTACTTGATATCCGTAAATTTCCTAACGTTGGTGTCGGTGCCCACGACGACAAGAATGTCGTTCTCCTCCAGAGGCGAGTGCGGGTCAGGCGAGAGCATAAGGAAACGCTCCTTCTCCTCGCGGTTGACCGGAAGGCGCTTGATGCCGATGACGTTGACGCCGTAGCGGTCGCGGAGCCTCAGATCGATCATGCTCTTTCCCACGAAGCTCTTTGGCAGATCCACTTCGGCGATACTCGCGCCCGAGGCGAAGGGAATGACTTCCCTCAGATTCGGGGCGTAGATCATTCTGGCGACGCGGAGGCCCATTTCCTTCTCGGGGTTGACCGCCTCAGTCGCGCCAACCTTCTTCAATATGTTGGCATGCAGTTCGGAACTGGCGCGAGCCACAATGCGCTTCACGCCCAGCTGCTTTAGGAGCGCCGTCACCATGATGCTGTTCTCGACGTGATGGTCGCCTATCGCGACGACCACGACTTCCATAGAGGTGATGTCGGCTTCCAGAAGCGCTGATTCATCCGTGCAGTCCATGCACAGGGCGCCCGTGACGTTCTCTTCGTCCGCCACTTTCTGGACCACGTCCTTGTCGGAATCTATAGCCAGGACCGGAATGTTGTGCGATTCCAGCCAGCGTACAACTTCCGTACCGAAACGGCCGAGGCCGATCACTGCGCATCTTTTGATCATAAGTATTCCTCCTTAACCCACCATCAAAGGTGTCTTGGGATATTCTATAGCCGAGCGTTTCCTGGTCGGCAGTAAAAGCAAAAGCGTAAGCGGCCCGATCCTTCCGATGAACATCATGGCGGTGATGACGAGCTTGCCCATGACGGAAAGTTTCTCGGTGATGCCCATGGCAAGACCGGTCGTGCCAATGGCGGAGACCGGCTCGAAAAGGATCTCCTCGTAGCCTCCGTTCTCAAAGGTCAGAAGCAGAATGAAGCCGACCAGGAACGAGACGTTGTAGAGCATGAAGACCGTGACGGCGCGCCAGACGGTGTTGGCGTTGAAAGAGTGGCGCCCCAGCGTCACGTCGTCGCGGCCTCTGAGCACCGCCAAAAGAAGCGCCAAAAAGATCACCAAAGTCGTCAGCTTGACGCCGCCGGCGGTGGATCCCGGCGCGCCGCCCACGAACATGAGTATCATGGTCAAAAAGCGGCCGGCGCGGCTCATGTCGTTGAGATCGAAAGTCGAGAAGCCGGCCGTCCTTGCGGTGACTGAACAGAAGAGCGCGTTGCAGATCTTCTCCGGCCAGTCGAAATTGGAAAGGCCTCTGGCATGGTCCCAGATCAGGAAGCCTATCATGCCGCCGAAGACCAGAATAAGCGTGCCCACTATGACTACGCTGACGTAGAAATTGGAATGGGGCTTCTTGAAGCGCACAAAATCGCTGATCCAGGAGAGCACTCCGAAGCCCAAGCCGCCGGCCACGATGAGCACAGTGAAGGTCAGAAGGATCCAGGGGTGGTGCTGGAACATCATCAGACTGTCGGATTGCAAAGAGAGGCCTCCGTTGCAGAAAGCCGAGACGGCATGGAAGACGCTCTTCCAAAGCGCTGCCCTCCATTCCAATCCCATGTGCAGCATCTGCGGGAAAAGGAACGCTATGCCAACCGCCTCTATGATGAAGGTCGCGGCGCAGATGAAGATCGTCAAAGGCAGAACGTTCGACTGGCGCTTTTCGCCCAGCATGTCCCTGACGAAGTACTCCTGCCTCAAACCTATGGCCCTGCCCAATACTAGCGCGCTGAACGTTGACAAAGTCATGATGCCCAAGCCGCCGACCTGGATGAGGCCTAAGATCACGACCTGACCGCTGAAAGAGAAGACCTTCGAGATGTCGACCGTCGCGAGGCCCGTGACGCAGGTGGCGGAAGCCGACATGAAGAGCGCGTCCACCAGTCCTATGTCACAGCCCTTGTTCAAGACCCAGGGCAGGGCGAGCAGGTACGTTCCCGTAAGGATGACGCCCAGGAAGCTCACGACCAGAAGAAGCGCCGGGTGCTGGAAAAAGTAATTGCTAAAACGGTCGAAGGCCGCGGAGCGGGCGAAATAATGGATAAGCACAAGAGCAAGCACCGCCATCACTCCCAGAAGGCCCAGCGACCATTCGCCGAAACAGAAAGCCGCAATCGTAAGGACAAAGGCCGTCAGGATGAAGAAGCAGAATTTCCCCTTGCTGCGCTTGTAAAGGTGTATCTCGCTGCGGAAACTGCCGTACAAAGCCCAGAGCGCCAAAACGGAGCTTGTAATGAAAGCCGCGCATCCCATGACGTCCGAGCGGTAAAGCAGCAGGGCGAGCGTAAAGAGCGCCAGCCAGTTCAAGGGCATGAAGAGCATCGTCCTCGGGCCGAAGACGGGCTTCAGCCAGCGCTTCTCGTTCAGAACGGCCGCCTCCGCGTCAACGTTGGCCCGGTAGAAGTTGAAGGCTACCCTGAAGACCAGAAATCCGCAGAATATAGCGGGCGCCAGGCCCAGGAGCCAGCTGCGCCAGTCATTTGTCCAGCAGAAGAAGAGCGGGCTGAAAGCAAAAGCCAGCAGCGTCCCCAAAAGCAGGGCGCTCAAAGGCCTTTTCACGGCAAGGAAAAAGGCGCCGGCCAAAAGAAGGACGTTCCCCGCCAAGATGGAAAGGAACAAGGGATCAGCCAGCCTTTTCGTTCCGAAAGCGAAGGCGACGAGGAAGACGTTGCAAACCAGTTCCGCCAAAAGCAAAAGCAGGGCGTTCCTGGTCTCCCTCTGGACCAAGACTTCTTTAACACGGAATATTAGCATATTTATATATTATACCATCTTAGCCCCAATTTGGGGGCGTAAATAAAAAGCGGGCGGCTTTGAGCCGCCCGTTTCATGATCGTATAAACTTTGAAACGCTTACTTAACGATGCAGAGCCTTACGCCCCTATTGGGATTGCAGTCCGCCTTGAAGACGTGCATTCTTCTGCCGGAACGGGATCTGATGGCCCATTCGTTGTAGGCGCCGCCCCTTATGACGCGGTCGTTTCCGGTCTCGGGGCCGACGGGGTCGACGGTAAGAGCGGTGATGTTGTCAGCGTATCTGTCAATGCACCATTCCCAAACGTTTCCGTGCATGTCATAAAGACCGAGCGCGTTCGGGATCTTCAACCCGACCTGATGCAAAGAGCCGCCGTTTCCGGTATACCAGCCAAGATTGTCGAGATCGCTGTTGGAAAGACCGCTGCCGGCGCCGTCGCCAAGCCAGGCGGTGCCGTTGTTCCAAGCGGTCGTCGTTCCGGCGCGGCAGGCTTTTTCCCATTGCGCTTCCGTAGGAAGATCGAAAATGAAGGAATTGTTGGCAAGAGCGCGGAGCTTGCCCAGGATGCTGTCAGCGTCCACCCTGTAGTCGGTGTACTGCGGCCAGGTGGTGCCGAAATTTTCGCCTCTCAGTTTAACATAAGAAACGTTCGTAAGCGGGAAGGTGTTGTTGGGATCGAGGCTGCCGCTGTTGGAGATGTTCTCGCCAAAGAGCCTGACGTATTGCCCCTGCGTCAATTCGAAAACGCCGATGTAATAGGCTTTCGTTATTGTGACGGTGTGAAGCACTTCGTTGTTATTGTTGTTGAAGTGGCCGGTCTCGTCTTCCGGGGAACCCATCTCGAAAACGCCCGGTTCCACGCGGCGGAACCAGAGCTCGCCGGTCTGGGCGGCTTCCATCGTCGCCTTGGTGAGCGTGGAGCTCACACTCATCGTCTTGCTCGCGATGTTATAGCGGAGGTAAGCGGCTTCGTCGGTGATCTCCTTGGCGACCACGCCGATCTTCATGTTCGTGGTGTCGATCGCGCGGCCGGAAGTGTTGGAATCCCAGGTGAGGCGCTTCTCGCCCGCACCGATGACGATCCCGCAGGAGCCGTCGCCGACGGTATCCAGCATTTCAAAGACGTCGCTGCCGTTGACGTTGGCGTAAAACTTAACGCTGTAAACGGGGAGCGACGAATCGCTCTCTTTCAGGGTGTAGCTGATGTCGACCTTGCCGTTCCAGGGCCAGCGCTGCTGGCACTTGATGTTTGAGACCACGTCGTCCGCGGCGGAGGCGGCAAGAACAGCCGCAAAGGCAAACACCGTTAATATTCTCTTTATTTTCATACAGTTTCCTGAGTTGATTCCTTTAAAACTACTGAATTATGATCGCGGGCCTGAAGCCGATGGAGGAAGTCTTCATATTGCCGGTCGAACCCTTCTCCGGGGCGCAGGCGAAACGTCTCGCCACTCTGGCGCGGACCGCCCATTCGTCCCAGGCGCCGCCGCGCAGAGAGCGCGTGCCGCCGGTCGCGGGTCCCGGTGAGTCAGCGCTCACATAAGAGCCGCCGTGATAAGCTCTGGTAATGCACCATTCCCAGACGTTTCCGTGCATATCGTAAAGCCCGAACGCGTTCGGAAGTTTCTGGGCGATCTCTTTGCAGCTTGTGTACTGGGTGTTCTCGCTGTACCAGCCGAGCAGGTCAAGATTGTCGCAGGCCCTTTGTTCGGCCTCTATCTCGACGATCTCAACGTCCTCGCCGTCGCCCTCGACGGGTTCCACAGGTTCGCTTTCATTCGCTTCAGATTCCGCGACGAACCAGGAGACGCCGTTGTTCCAGGTATTCGTCGTTCCGGCGCGGCAGGCCAGCTCCCACTGGCTGTCGGTCGGCAGGTCGAAGATCACGCTGTTGGCGACGGAAGAACGCATGGTATAGAAGACGCTGTCCGGGTCCACGCGGTAATCCTGGTACTGGGGCCAGGTGCTGCCGGCGTTCCTGCCTCTCAGGTCATAGTAGGAAACGTTGTTGACCGGGCAGAGCAGTTCGCCAGGGCTGGAAGTCGAGGGATTCGTTCCCGTAATATTCTGATACTGGGCCTGCGTCACTTCGAAGACGGCGATGTAGAAGGTCTTGGTCACGCTCATGACGCGCTGGATCTCAGCGGCGGCGTTCCTCAAGTGGCCGACCTCGTTTTCAGGAGAGCCTGTCACGAAAGTTCCGGGCTCCACTCTTCTGAACCACATCTGGCTCGTCTTGCAGGCTTCGTTGTTCAGATCCGGGCCTTCCTTGCTCAGGTTCAAAGTGCCGTCGCTTAGGGTAAGGCAGATGTATCTGGCGTTCACGGTCACATCCTGGGCGGTGATGCCAACGCTGAGCTTCTGCGTGCTGGTGAAAGGCTTGTCAACGGAAGCGTCCCAGGTCACGCGCTTGACGCCGGAACCGAAAACGTAGCCCTTGGCGCCTTCGCCTTTCAGGCTCTCGAGCCTGAAGGGCTCGCCGTTGTCGATCTTTCCGTAGAAAGCGATGTTGAAGATAGGCGCGGAGGTCTCGTTGGTAGTTTCGATGGAATAGTCGATGTCGACCTTGCCGTTCCAGGGCCAGCGCTGATGGCAGCTGACGCTGACGCTGACAACGGGCGTGTCAGCAAAAGAGGCTAAAGTCAAAAAACAAACCGAGAGTATGTTCAAATACGTTTTCATGATCATTTGACCCTCTTAATAAGAAGCATTGCAAGGGCGAAAAAGAAAAAGACGCCCGGTTCGGGAACAAGGTTGATGGTCGCGGAAGCGTTCTCGCTGCCGAAGACCGTGTCGCCGTTATATACTGTATAGGTAAGGGAGTAGGAGGCGTTCCTGGGCAGGACGGTGGGGTCGACGCCCGAGTAATCCCAGCTGTAGTCGCCCTGGTCCTCGCCGGAGCTGGTGAAGACCGTGTAAGGTTCGACGGATGCGGAGAAAATGCTCGGTTCGGAAGATTCCTTTTCCGTGATCTGGATCTTAACGTTCCTTTCATAACCAACGATCCAGTCGGTGCTGTAAGTGATCTTCGCCGGGGTGTCGAGTTCCAGCGTCGGACCGAGAACGCTCACATTGTCAAGCTCAAAAGAATCGGACCAAGTCGCGTCCACCCGGATGTCACGGGAAAGCGTGACATAAACGATCTCGGTATCCACAACATAAGTCACGCCGTTGGTAGTGTCGTTGATGGTATGCGTGACGGTGTAAACTTTTTCTCTGGGAAGAACGGCAGGGTCGGTGTTGCAATATTTCCAGCAGAAAGTGCCCTCAAGGCCGTTGACGTCAGTGGAGAAAATATTCTGTTCAGAAACACCCTCGGCGTTCGCCTTTACTTCAACGCTTCTTTGGAAGCCGGTGTCAGCCCATCTGGTGCTGTAGTCAAGTTCATCCAAAAAATGGATCTCGATAGGGTTCGCCGCGGTGTTGGGGAGGTTAACCGTGTCGAGGGCGGCGTCGTTCGACCAGGCTTCGCAGACAGCGCTTACGCAATCAGCCTCCCCGGCTAAGGAAGGCAAGTTGAGAAGCACCAGCAGCAATGATGTAAAGATCGCTTTTTTCATATCTATATGACTCTTTCTTTTGTTTACTTTTTAAGCTTTTTCCCAGGAAAAAAACACACTGAAGGTCAACTTTATCAAAGCTGTCAACAAAAATCAAGCAAGCCAAAATCGCAAGAGGTCAAACAGCGTATTTTAAAGCACTTGATTTTTTGAGCGGTTGTTGAAAATACCCTATAAAAAAAAAAACGGGAGAGGAAAACTCTCCCGTTTTTATAGCCCGGATTACGGTCCCGAATATCAGAACCAGGGGGCGTTGTTCTTGAATTTGCCCTGGCTGTCAAGGAAGATGTTGGTCGAGGCCTCGTAGTCCCCAATTTTGACCTTGAAAGGCACCGAAGAATTGAAGGGAATATTCTGCAGTCCCTCGCAGTAGGCGCTGCTGGTGGTCAGGGTCTTCAGATTGCACTGGAAGAAGTCCTTGTTCGGCTTGGAGTGGATCTTGCCGGCGACCTTGTCGTCGCTCGTTTTCTTCTTGTAGTTCGAGACGAAGGTGTTGGCTTTCGTCCAGGCGCCCTGCTCCAAGGGGAAGGTCAGCGGACCTATGGTCACGCTTCCCTCTCCGTTGGGCGCCACCCACACCAGGTTCGTCTGGGTGATGTTGGAGATGTAGAAGTTGAGGCCGGTGCGCTTCTTGTTCACGATGACTTTCTTGATCCTGAAATCCTTGCTGCCCCGGAATACCGTGATTGAAACGTTGTTGGTCAGATGGTGGCCGCTGACGGCGTAAACGCGCAGGACGTTATTGCCCTTATAAAGCTTGGCCGTGAAGGCCCAGTTCACGCAGTTGGTCGAAACGTAGGTGTCCCCTTCCCCTCTCTGGCCCTTGACGGACAGGTAGACGTTGCTGACGCCGCTGTCGGCGTAGGCCGTGCCGTAGATGTCCACAGTCTCTTCGTAGGTGAAGTATTTCTCGCCGGCCTTGTGCGAGAGGATCTCGATCTCGGGCTTGGTCTCTTTCGGAACTCTCAGGTTGACGAACGCCCAGTTGGTGTAGCCGTTGTTGGCGATGGCGTAAGCCTTGATCTTATTGGCGCCTTCCTCGAGGTTCAGCTCGCACTGCCAGTTGGTGGTTCCTTCCGCGACGAAGTCTTTTGTTCCGCTGGCGGAGACTTGTTTAACGGTCACTTTCTTGATACCGTCAGCAAATTCCGCCGTTCCGGTAAGGGTATATTTTCCCTGGACCGCCGGAACCTCATCCTCGCCCTCGTCCTTCCCGTCAAGGATGATCTTGATGTCCGGGAAGAGCGCCAGCTGCTTGGAGAAGTGGTCGAGATGCTCTGGGATCCTGGCACGCCAGTATTTCCAGTCGTGCTCTCCGTCGGGCCTTATGTAAACAAGATCAACGTCTCTTCTACGTCCTAGATCCATAAGGCAATTGGCCATATCCATGTTTATATTCGCCAGATTATAAGTACTCAGCCAGACGTCCTGGTTGCCGCAATCCATACGAAGCTTGATGAATTTCTTGGGGGCGACGGCCGCGGCCACCTCGTTAGTATGGAGGGTGCTGACGCCGTCCAAAAGTTTGCTGATCTTGGGCCCCACGAAGGCGCCGCTCATGGAGGAGGCGGCGCAGTAGCGGCAGTTGAAATAGGCGTCGCAGCAGCCGGCGATCCTGAAGGCCGCGTAGCCGCCCATACTGACGCCGCTGACGCCGCGGATGTTCTTCACGCGGTATTTCTGCGCGATGTGTTTCGGCAGGTCGCGGCACACGGCGCCCATGTAGCCGTTGCCGTACTCGAACCAGGAGTTTTCATACACGGCGCCTTTCCAGCGGCTGCCCTGAGGGAAGATCATGATGAACTCATTGGTGTGGTCCGTGCCCATGAAGGTCGCGTAGGCTTCCTCATACCAGGTCTGGTCGCTCTCGTCGCGGCCGTGCAGGAAATAGATGACCGGATAGTACTTGTTGGTCTGCCAGTTGTAGCCGGAAGGAAGTAAGACGCCATACCTAAGGTCTCTGCCGACGCTGTCAGAATGGTAGACCTTGTTGGTCTCCCAGACCATGGCCTGGGCGGCGAACGAGACTGTTAAAAGGAAAAAGAACAACAGTTTCTTCATAAGAGTTGCCTCACTTGAGATTTTTTATGATCGACAGGTAGCGCTTCCTTGCGTTGTTCGCCCACTCTGTCTGTAGCTTTGCTTTCTTTTCCGGATCCGTGTATTCCTTTACGCCCAGCCCAAGAAAATCCTCGTTACTCGTAACGGGATGCTCGAAGAACAGCTTTTTCCAAGTGTCGTCATCTTTGAGATCCTTCACCAATTTCCAAGCTTTAGTGCATTCAGTTATCTCGTCAACGAAAAGGATCCCGATGTAATCCCTGAAGATGTTCATTCTAGCCGAGGCGTCAGCTATATTATAGCGAAATTTCGACTCCATTTTAAAGGGAGAATTTTTCAGCATCGCGCCGCCGGGGTACTTATCGTACATGTAGGGGCAGACCGACATCTTCAGCAGCGCGTATTCTTTCGGCGCGTCCGGGTCCGTTCCCGGGAACAGCGACCAGAGTTTCTGGCCTTTCTCGGACAAATTGAAAAGGATGAATTCGCGCGCGAGTTCGGGTTCGGGCGCGCCTTTCAGGAGCGCTATGGCGTCCGGCGTTATGACCGTTTCCCCGGGAGGCAGTAGAAATCCCAGCCGCTCTTCGCCCGCGTCCATAATGGCGTTCAGGGCGTAAACGTCGATGCAGAGCCCGAAGGCCGCCTCTCCCAGCGCCACGTCCTTGGGAATGCTTCCGGCGTTCCCGGAGAACGACCGGCAGTTGCCGCTCATGGCGCTTATGATCTTCATCCCCTCGTCCCAGCCAAAACGCTGCACGATGATCTCGTACATCATGAAGACGGAGCCCGACTTTCTCGGGTCGGCGGAGGCGATCCAGGAAAAAGCCTCGGGCTTCGCCAGATCGCTCCAGCTCTTCGGCTCGTCTATGCCGAGCTTTTTCAATAAAACTTTGTTGTAGATTATCCCGAAGCCTGACAGCCCCACGCCGTACCAATAGCCTTCATTGTCAAAGGTAGGCACTCCAGCGCAGTCTTTGCCGATCGTGGACAAGAGCTCCTCAGGCAGTTCGCAGGGAGCCAAAAGCCCGTCCTTCTTGAGGGCCAGATACGGATCGGTGCCGCCTCCGTAAAGCAGATCGACGCCGATGCCGTCCGGTTTGTTCTGAAAAGAGGAGCGGATATAGCGGATGATATCGGAAGTGCCGCCCACGTCGAGCCAGTCGAATTTTACGGGCGCCTCTCCCCTATCAACTCTGTTGCTGTTGAATGCTTTCTCAACTTCATTCCTGACGCCCTCCCAGTGCGGGGAAAGGATCGTCAGCGTTCCGGCGTAAGAAATGGAGCCGCCTCCCTTGCCCGCCTCCCGGAGGCTTTTTCGCAGGAAAAAGCCTCCTATGGCAACGGACAAAGCTAAAAGAAGAATGAGAGAGCTTAAGCGCATGAATTATTCAGTGACAGCGGTAATGGCCGCGACCGTCACGATATCCTCGGGCTTGCAGCCGCGGGACAGATCGTTGACGGAGCGGGCGCAGCCCTGGAGCAGCGGGCCGAAGGCTTCCGCTTTCGCGAGCCTTTCGGTCAGCTTGTAGGCGATGTTGCCGGCGTTCAGATCCGGGAAGATCAGAACGTTGGCCTTGCCGGTGACGGGGCTGCCCGGGGCTTTCTTGGAGCCGATGGCTTCGATCAAAGCGGCGTCGGCCTGCAATTCGCCGTCCACTTTCAGTTCCGGAGCGCGCTCTTTGACGATATTGGTCGCCTCGATGACCTTGTCAACGATGGCGTCCTTGGCGCTGCCTTTGGTGGAGAAGGAAAGCATCGCGACGTAAGGTTCGACCTGAAGGATGTTGCGGCAGGATTCGGAAGCCGCGATGGCGATGTCAGCCAGCTGTTCGGCGGTCGGGTTCGGCACCACGCCGCAGTCGGAATAGACGAAAGCGCCGTCCGCGCCGTAGGGGCAGTTCGGGACAACCATGAGGAAGTAGCTGGACAAAGTCTTGATGCCAGGTTTCGTCTTCAGAACGTGCAAAGCGGAACGAAGCATGTTGGCCGTGGAGTTGAAGGCGCCGCCGACGTAACCGTAAGCGAGGTTCTCCTTCGTCATCATAGCGGCGATGTAAAGATGGTTTTTCATCATCTCAGCCGCCTGGTCCATAGTCAGACCTTTGGCCTTGCGCATTTCGTAGAACTTCTCAACGAAGCCGTTTTCAGCGACCACCTTGTCAGGGTCGTAGAGCGTCACGCCGTCAAGGCTGGCGCCGTTTTCCTTGGCCAGCTTGTAGACCTCGTCGGTCTTGCCGATCATGGCCACTTTGCAGAAGCCTTCCTTCACGGTCTTGTCGGCCGCTATTACCATCCTGGGATCCCAGGATTCGGACAGAATGATGGTGCGCTGCAGTTTGGCCGCGCGTTCCTTAAGTTCGGAAATAATGTTGCGACTCATATTGATACTCCTTGTATTTTTGTTTCTAAATATTCTACTAAATTCTCCCATATTTTGCCTTTAATCCGGGAAGGGGCGCTTATGCTATAATTAGCCAAACAGTAGAGAGGTTATAAAATGATTTCAAGACGCATGCAGAAGATGGTCGCCGCCAATTCCGTCATCAGGGCGATGTTCGAGGAAGGCCTCAAGCTCGCCAGGGAATACGGCAAAGAAAACGTTTACGATTTCAGCCTGGGCAACCCCAACGTCCCCGCTCCGGAAGCCCTAAAACAGGCTGCCCTGAAGATCCTGTCCGAAGACGATCCCGTCAAGGTGCACGGCTATATGCCGAACGCCGGCTTCCCGGAAGTCAGAGAAAAGATCGCCCTCTCCCTGAACAAGCGTTTCGGGACCGAATTCACCTCCGCTAACATTCTGATGACCGTCGGCGCGGCCGGCGGATTGAACATCGCCCTCAAGGCTCTTCTCAACCCCGGCGACGAAGTCATCGCCTTCGCGCCTTTCTTCGGCGAATACAGAAACTACGTCGCGAACTTCGAGGGCGAACTGGTCGTCGTTCCTCCCAACACCGAAACTTTCCAGCCCGACCTCAGGTCTTTCAAGGAGCTCATCCATCCCCAGACCAAGGCCGTCATAGTAAATTCTCCGAACAACCCGACCGGCGTCGTCTACAGCGAGGAGACCGTCAAGCGCCTCGCCGCCATACTTGAGGAGAAGCAGAAGGAATTCGGCACCTCCATCTACCTCATCTCCGACGAACCGTACCGCGAGCTCGTCTACGAGGGCGCATTCGTCCCCTATCTGACCAAATACTACCGCAACACCCTGGTCGGCTACTCTTACAGCAAATCTCTCTCCATTCCCGGCGAGCGTCTGGGCTACGTGGTCGTTCCCAGTGAAGTCGACGACTTCGAGGATCTCTTCGCCGCCATGACCGTCGCCAACCGCATCCTGGGCTTCGTCAACGCCCCCAGCCTTATGCAGCTTGCTGTCGCGGAATGCCTGGAAGAAAAGACCGACATCGCCTATTACGCCCGCAACAGGGAAACGCTCTACAACGGCCTCACCAAGCTGGGCTTCAAGTGCGTCAAGCCGGAAGGCGCCTTCTATCTCTTCATGAAGACGCCAGTGGAAGACGATTCCGCCTTCGCTCAGGCCGCCAAAAAGTTCAACATCCTCTTGGTACCAGGCAGCGCTTTCGCCTGCCCGGGCTTCGTCAGGATCGCCTACTGCGTTTCCTACGAAACGATCGTCAACTCGCTTCCCAAGTTCGCGGAACTGGCCAAGCAGTACGGTCTTTAAAGCTCAGCACCAAACGATCGGCGATTTGCCGATTGAAACTAGGAATTCGTTGGCGAGTTTGAAATGACCGCAACCGAAAAATTTTCTCGCGGAAAGCGGCGAGGGATGAGCGGATTCCAGGATAAGGTTGCCTTCGGCCCTAATAACATCTTTCAATTTTCTGGCGTTGTTGCCCCAGAGGAAGAAGACCAGCCCTCCCCTTCCGCTCAATTTGCGCAGTACGCCGGAAGTGAATATTTCCCAGCCTTTGCCGGCATGGGAATTGGCCTCCCCTTCCCTGACGGTCAAGACCGTGTTCAAAAGCAGAACTCCCTGGGCGGCCCAGTTTCTCAATTCGAGTTTCGGTATTTCCCGCTCAAATTCCATTGAAAGTTCCCGCCGGATGTTCCGCAATGAGGGCGGCTCCCGGACACCCTCCGGCACGCTGAAAGCCAAGCCCTCAGCCTGGCCTTCCTCATGATAGGGATCCTGTCCCAAAATGACCGCTCTGGTCTCCTCGGGCGGGAAAAAAGAAAAGGCGCGGTACACCTTTTCCTCGGGAGGAAAAACAGCGTACCGCGCCCGTTCCGCAGCGAGAAACTCTTCCAATCGAGCGAAGCTTTCGGCCTTCGTCTCCTCAAGAAGAAATTCTCGCCACTTATCAGGAAGCATTACTTTTCTTCGATTATGGCCTTCATGTCCGGATCATTTTCCATGACCCAGCGGTAGTGCGCCTGGCGCGTCAGCTTGGCCGCGGCCGCCTCGTCGGCGATGATGAGGGCATGCTGATGGAACTGCAGGGCGGAAGAGCTGATAAGGGAGGTCACGGGGCCTTCCACGGCCTTGGCCAGGATCTCAGCCTTGCTGGAGCCAGTGGCGAGCAAGAGGCAGGCCTTGGCGTCCAGAACGGTGCCGACGCCCATCGTCAGGGCGTGAGTCGGAACGTTCTTGGGGTCGCCGCCGAACATTTCGCAGTTCTGCTCAAGCGTTTCCGCGGAAAGCACGACTTTCCTGGTGCGGGATGAAAGCGGAGACAAAGGCTCGTTGAAGCCGATGTGGCCGTCCACGCCGATGCCGAGGAGCTGGAGGTCGACGCCGCCCGCTTCCTTCATGGCTTTCTCATAGTTGGCGCATTCCTCGACCGCGCATTTGGCCGTGCCGCAGGGAACGTGGGTGTTGGCCTTGTCGATGTCGATGTGGTCGAAGAGATGGTAGTTCATGTAGTAGCGGTAGGAGTTCACATCCGTGCCGGGCAGTCCCCAGTATTCGTCGAGGTTGAAGGACTTGCAGCCTTTGAAGCTGATGCCTTTTTCCTTGGCGCGCTGGGCTAAGCAGGCGTAGACTCTTTCCATGGTGCGGCCGGTCGCGAGACCAAGGACCGCGTCCGGTTTGCTTTTAACGAGATCGGCGATGATCTTGGCCGTCAGCTGACAGGCGTCTTCCGTCGTTTTGCAAATGATAACTTCCATAATATTTCCTTTATATTTTTACTTTAAGAGCAGATCCTTGAGGGATTCCTCAGAAGAGAGCATTTTGCCTTTTTCGTAGAAGGGCTTGAATTCGCCGTTCTCAAACTTCGTGGCGTAGTAGATGGCCGCGAAGGTGAAATCGGGCACAGCGCCGCCCTGGCCGCCGACTATTTCGCCGCCGCGTCTGACGTTGTCGATCATCCAGCCCGGGAGGGAGAGATGATAGGGGTTCCTGCTCACTTCGCCGATGTGGAAGGAGATGCCGGTCATCAGAGCCGCCACATCCTCAGGCTGCAGTTCGCACATAAGGTTCGGCTTGTCCATGGCACCCCAGAATTCCGTTTCCACGAAGGTGCACTTGTAGTTGAGCTGACGGACGGCGTCCTCGACAACGTAGTGCGTGCCGATATGCGTGCCGTTCCAGTCGCCGGCGTGAGGAACGCCGATGATGGCTGGCTGGTATTTCTCGATGATGCCTTTGATGACGTCGACTTTCTTCTGCCACTCTTCCGGATTGGCTTCCCTTTCCTTCTTGGTGACGTGCTCAAGTCCGACGCCCGGAACGGAGACTTCCAGACCGAAGTTCATGTATTCGCAGGCGGTCTTCAGTTCCGCTTCGCGGCCCAGCTGGCGGGCCTTGTTGCTGCCCAAGGTGACGGCCACGTCGATGACGTTGCAGCCTTCCTTTCTCAAACGGAGAGCCCAGCCGCCGGAGATGCATTCATCGTCCGGGTGCGGAGCGAACCATAGGACGGTCGGACCGTCGGCGGGAGGCATAGGGAGTTTCTCGAAACCGCCGCAGGGGAAAGTTCTGCCTTCGGCGAACAGTTTGGCGTACTTCTGCGCCAGGGTAACATACGGATTTTCCATGTTTAAAGCCTTATATTGTTTGATTAAATTTTATTCCTGTCCGGGAACGACAGCCAAAGAGGCGGCGGCGATAGCCTGGCCGTGGCGTTTGTCGCGTTCGCTGGGGGTGTGGAAAGCGATCTTCTCGGCGAGTTCGGGGAACTCGGCCTTCAAGGTTTCCTGCGCCTTCTCAAGGATGATGGCGCCGCCTTCACCGCTCGTCACGCGGCCGAGGCTCAGGATGTGGCGGATATCGTAGAAGGAAGCGTAATGCGCCACGCCGTAGCCCATGAAGACGCCGATGGTGTTGTAGATCTTCCTGGCTCTGGCGTCGCCTTCCGCCATCAGCTGCTGCACGTATTTGAGTTTTTCAGGCAGCTTCAAGCTTTCGTCGCATTCGATGCCGGCGGGCTTCAGAAGACGGCCGACGCACTGTTGGGAGAAATACTGCACGCCGCAGCCAGCGTCGCCGGACCACTCGTCCTTGGGAGCGTTTTCCCTGACGTCGACGGGCGCGAAAGCGAGCTCGTTCAACCAGGTCGTGATGTTGCCCTGGGAGGTGCAGTAGCCGACGGCTTCGCTGGAACCAAGCGCAATGCCTAAGACCGCGCCGTCATTCAAAGAAATGGAGCCGGCCAGCGCCGTCACTTCGCCGTCGTTCACGACTTCGAAGGGCACCTTCCACTCGTCTCTTAATCTTAAGAAGACATCCTTGGCGGCCGCGACCTTCACGGGATCCTTAACCGGAGCGTCCAGGACGCCGCGGAACAAAGAAGCGACCTTCACTCTGTTGTCGACGTAAACGCCGGCCGCGCTGCCGCCGATGGCGTCCACTCTCGGGAGTTTCGCCTTGGCGCTGTTCAGCATGGCCATGAATTCGGAATGGTGCCATTCGGGATCGCTTTGCTTGACAGGATCCCAGACCACTTCCTCGCTGAAGACCACTTCGCCGTCGATGACGGCCGCGACTTTACGGTCGCTGGCGCCCAGGTCGAAACCGATGCGACAGCCTTTGAAATGGCGGCCCAGAGGAGCGGTGCTCTCTTTGGGAGCGGGCAGCTGACTGGCGTCGGCGACGCTCACGACCTCGAAGGGTTTCTCGTAGATGCGGCCGCCCATGATCTCAGCGTCGAAACGGCCCACTTCGGTCTCGGTGTAATGCTTTCTAAGATAATCGGCCAGGTACGCCGGGCCGGCCACGGTGATGCGGTAGCCGCCGCGGGACCAGAGCAGGAACTTCACCAGCCTTTCGATGAAGGCCGGATTGTACTTCGCGTAAGCGCTGGTTTCCGGGAAGACAATGGTCTCAAAATGGAAGACCGAGCCGTTGGCCTGTTCCAGGGCGATGGTGACCGGAACTCCGCCTTCGGCCTTCGCGGCCTGCGTGAAGTTACGGACGAAAATTGAGGAGGGAGAAAATTCTGGATCGAGTTCCGGGACGATCCTGCCGCCGAATAAAGATGTGTTCATTGTTAATCCTTTTATGTTTCGTTTTTCAATTTATTCTAGCATAAGCGTCAAAAAGATACAACGTTTAATCCAAGATTTCAACGTTGGCCCTGGGTACTGTTATTATCTTTCCGTCCCCCATGTCGACACTTAGGACGCGCACCTTGGAACCCGTGCCTATCTCTATAGGCTTCTCTATCAGTTCGTGCACTCTGCCGATCTGACCAAAATGCGGGCGGCGGATAAGGCGCACCCTTACTCCGGGCTTCAGCTCGGAGTTGTTGACGTGCAGATCCTCCTTGGTCTCGTAACCAGGCACGATCAGTTCCGGCCTGATGACGCCGGCCCTGATCTGGGTGGCGCCGTTGATGGCCGCAATATGACCGTCCAGCGCGCGCAGAAGATGCGCTGTCCTTTCCGGCATGACCAGGTCGCCGAAGCCTTCCGTCAATACTAAGGTGAAGGGAATTTCCTCTTCGCCCGTCACGGCCACGCCGATGTCGAAGCCCAAGAATCCCATCAGTTCGGAATCGACTATGCCGGCACCCACGATGCCAAGTATGCCTTTCTTTTCCGCGGCGTAGAGCACCGAGCCGTCGATCTTACCCGGGAACATGATGATCTTGCCTTCCAAGTTTTCAGGCAACATGTCGGCGGTAAGGATCGAGCGTCCGTTGTCGAACCACAGAAGCTTGCCGTGCCTCTCCCCTCCTACGCCGAAGATGCCCTGCACCAGCGCGCCGTAGGTCTCTATAACCACGCCTTCCTCTTCCATGATCTCGACGATCTCACCGGAAATGTAGGCGTGGCAGAAAATAGGTTTCGGCACGCCGCGGACGCCGATGTTGCCGGAGAGTTTGGAAATGTATTCCAAGGACCCGTCTATGGGCGACGTGACGTTGTTAGTGATGAGGTTGAAGAAGACCGTCCGGCTGGCCAACAGTTCCTCTTTCTTAACGGGATCGCCGGCCTTTTTCAGAACGAACTTTTCCAGCTGGTCAGGACCGCAGCCCAGAATGTTCGCGGCCTTCACGACCGCGAGCGTTCCCGGCAGATCGACCTTCGCGACGACCGTCTCGGGCTCGACCTTGTCGCCCAGCTTCACCACCACCTCGCCCTTGACGGGCAGGCGGCGTGTTTTTCTTATCTTAACGTGCGGGCTTATCGTAAGCCCCGGAGTAAATGCATTTCCCATAATTTATTCCAGCGGCAGCGAAAGCGCGTGATAGTCTTTTAATCTGCGCTCGGCGTTCATGGTTTGGTCGTTGTCGAAAACGAGGGGCCTGCAGCGGCCGTCCAGCAGTATACCGGCCACGCCGCCGATCACTTCGGTCTCCATCGGCTTGCCATAGCCTTTACCTACGTTGAAGCGCCTGGTCGGGAAGATCTGCACTCTGGCTTTCTTGCCGGTCGGCAGAGGCACTCTCAGAAGGTCCCCGCTCTTTATGGTTATCTTCTCATCCCGGCCGTCGATCTTGACTAAAACGTCCATGATCTTTGCGCCTTCCTTGGCCGTTCCCACCGGCGCGATGGCCGTTCCCAGAACGATCATGCAGTCCTTGGCAAAAACTTCCTTGGCGGCTTCAGGATTCAATTGCGACATCACGCCCAATTGCGGCATCATGAAAATGGAGTCGACCGCCAGCTGCGTCACGCCTTCCAGCTGGAAAGCGTCCAGCATCATGAGAGCGGACTGCGTTCTGTCGGGAGCGTGCGAAAGCACGCCGCCCGAGCCTATGCAGAGGTCGAGCTTCATGAGATCGACCAGCACGGACTGATCGTTGTCGAGAGCGGAGCCGATGTCGCTGTCGGCGTCCTTTTGGTTGGCCGCCACGTCGACCGCCAGCGAGCGGTGGTGGATGAGGGAGAGTCGCAAGGCTTCCCTGGCCGCGGCCTGCTCGATGTATAGTTCTTCTTTTGTTTCCGGAATGGTCGTGGGACGGATCATCTTGTTGCGCAGAATGTCGCGCAGAACTTTCACGTCGAACTTGAAGGGCAGCCAGCGCAGAATGTTGTCCACGCCGCTTTCCGCCATAACGTTGCAGAGGCTGTAGCTCATGCCGTAGTTCGCGGAGACCGTGCGGTGGAAGTGACCACCGAAAACGGAGAAGACGTCCGTCGTGGCGCCGCCGATGTCGACGGCCAGAACGTTCTGGTGTCTTTCCCTGGCGACTTCCTGAATGATGATGCCGACCGCCGTGGGCGTCGGCATAATGTCCGCGGAAGTGATCTCCATCAGTTTCGGGTATCCCGGCGCCTGCTGCATGACGTGCTCCAAGAAGAGGTCGTGTATAGCCTGGCGCGCTTCCGCCACGTCTTCCCTGTTAAGGTCCGGCCTGACGTTGTTGACGTTTCTGATTGAACACACTCCGCCCAGCATGTCTTCCACCACGTCTCGTGCTTCCACGTTGCCGCTGAAGATGACCGGCAGATTGAATCCCTGCCCGAACCTGGGCTGGGGCTTGGCGGCTCTGATTATTTCAGAGATCATCTCGACGTGCCGTCTGGACCCGCCGTTGGTGCCGCCCGCCATCAAGATCATGTCGGGGCGGATGTGGCGGAGACGTTCTATTCTTTCGTAATTCTCCCTGGGATCGTCGAGGGAAATGGTGTCGATGACGATGGCGCCCGCGCCGAGGGCCGCTCTTTCCGCGCTGGCGCCCGAAATAGAGCCTACGATGCCCGTGCATGCCATTTGCAGGCCTCCCCCGGCTGAAGATGTGGAGAAGTAGGCATCCACCCCGTCCTCGCCCTTTCTGGGGCAAATGAGGTTCCTGTTCTCGTCCAGGAGACGGCGGCCCGTAATGTCCTCCAATTCCTCCACGGCGTTCTTGACGCCCACCGTCACGTCGTCGAAGGGCGCTTCCACCGTAGTGGGCGCCTCTCCCCTGCCGGCCAGACGGTAACCATCAGCAGTCTTGACGACCAGGATGGCTTTCGTCGTCGTGCTGCCGCAGTCGGTGGCCAGCATCACTTCCAGTTTCTCAGTGTCTTTTGTCATCTACTTAGCCAACTCCTTAATTCTCTCCTCAAGCCTCAGCGTATTGGAATCGTCCAGCAAAAAAAGACCAAGGTCCCGCATGTCGAGCGGCATCACCGTGTTCAGTATCCCCCCGAACCCGATAAGAATGTGGGCGGTGATGGGCGCGATGGGACGGTTGACCTCGAAAAGGAAAGTCATCGCCGCGGGCAAGTCGTACTTCTTGCTCCAATTGGCGATCCTTTCGACGATCTCTTCCGTCTCCTCAGTTGTCAGACTAGTCTTTATCATATGAAGAAATTATAACAAAAGGAGCGTCGGGCTCGGCATGGGATCATTCCGCGTCGGGATAGACCACGCTCTGCTGGTCGGGGTCCCTGAAGATGTGGTTGTTGGGAGCGTCGGCGTCGAGGGAATCCTGCATGGCGCAGCCGGCTAAGCTTAAAACGAAGAGGATGAGAAGAGAAAGGAAAAGCAGTTTTTTCATGGTTTTTTCCTCAGGATTTGTTTATGAAAAGAAGTGATGTTCTGTATACCGCGGCCGCAAGGAAAAGCACGAGCCCCATTGTGTAGCAAATTATGAGCGCGCTCTGGTGGCTGACATGAGCCTGCAGCGTTATCGTGTGTTCGCCCGCGGAGACTTGCACCGCTCTCAGGGCGGCGTCGGCGCGCAGGATAGGCGTCGGCTTATCATCGAGCGTGGCTGTCCAGCCGGGATAATAGAGTTCGCTGAAGACGACGTACCCGGGAACTTCGGCGTTTACCTTCGCTTTGATCTCCTGCGGAGCGTAATCGGTCAGCGTCACTTTGCCGAAGGGGCCTTCCTCCCCTGCTTCGCCTGAGAGCTGCTCGGGAATGGAAGCGCCGCTTATGACGACCTTGCGGGAGGGCTCGAAGTCATTCGACATGACGATAGAAGCGGGATCATCGTCTTCCCTTACCGCCGTGGGAACAAACCAAACTCTCGGCATGGCGAAGATATTGTCCTTGACGAAAATGCCGTACTTGGAGAAGCCTCTGGCCCATTTCGGGATCTTTTCGGCGGGAAGCCTTGTCTGGTTGTTAAGGTCGTAGCGGATGTTGAAGATCTCGTCGAAACGCCTTTTGGACGCCTCGCCCTGCTTCCTGGCGTTCCATAATGGCTGCTCCCAGCTAGTCCTCGTCATGATGTAGCCGTTGACGGAATCAAGGCCCCAGATGACGGTCTTCTGCGTGGCCTGCACGGCGTCCCAGCGGTAGCGGCAGCGACCCTGAGGCCCCTTGGAGATTTGATCGCCTTTCAGCGCCATGGAAACGGGATTGACGGCGTTGGATTCCGCGGCGGACTGAGGGCAGGCGTTGATCTCGCCGCCGAAAGAGGCCAGGTCGAAAACTATGAGCGCGGCGAAGGCCCACTTGGTGATCGTCTGCTCTTTTTTGCAGGCGATGAGGTAGAGCGCAATGCCGATCAAAAAGATGACATACTGCCTCAAGACCGCGAAGTTGAAAACGGCTTTCGTAACGGCGTTGTCGGGAACCTTCTTAAGCCCGATGATGACGGCAATTCCGATGATAAAAAGGCTCGCGAAGAGGAAGAGCCAGAAACCCTTTTTTATTTCGGTCTTTTCAGTAGGCCAGAATTGGTCGAACAGGAAGGCGAAGAGCAGGCTAATGGGAAGCGAGATGAAGTAAGCGTACCTGACCGGGATCCTAAGGTTCCTCAGCGGCTTGACAAGATAAGCGAGGAAATACTGGAAGGGATTTTCAATTCCGTAGATGTAGAGCACCGCGATAAGGGCGATCAGGAAAAAGACCAGCGCCCTGACGGAAAAATGTTTTTTCAGATAGGCCGGGACCAAGAGGAGCGCCAGGAAAGGCCAGAGCCCGGTGTAAGCCACGCGGCACCAGTACTGCCAGAATTGTCCGATGTGCCAGCTGTCCCCTCCCCAGAAGATATTCCAGTCGCTGCCGGAATTCGGCGCTTTCACGCGACCGAAAAGATCGGGAATGATGTTCGTAAGGAAAAAGTACCAGCTCGCCTGGTCGGAAACGTTCTTGTAGATGTCCTGTTCGGGACGGCCGCTGTTGCCGTAATACTCCAGACCGGGAACGACAAGGATAGCGGAGATCAAAAGCCCGACGGCTAGGAAGAGCGCGCCCTGAAGGAGGAACCTTATGAGCGCCTGTTTTTCCTTCCTGAGCTCGATAAGTTCGTAAAGGAAGAAAGCGAAAAGGAAAGCCGCCATGTACGGCATCCTCTGGATAACGCCAACCAGAAAGCAGAAGCCAAGAGCGCCGCCGCCGATGACGGAAAGGGAAAGCGTTTTCAGGCTGAGCTTATCTTCCGCTTCCACTTTCATATGCTCCATTGCGAGCATGATCCAGGGAATGAAACCGTAGCCCGCGCCGTTGTTGGCGCTCGTCATCGTTATGACGACCGAGGCGCAGTAGCCGGCGGCCGCGGCAGCGGCCGTGGCGGCGGGACGCGAGACCTTCCAGAATCTCAGGAGAAAATAAACGCCCAGCGCGCCGAAGAAGACCTGAAAAACGTAGATGAAGGAAACCGCTTTTTCAAAGGCGGCCAGGTCTTTCGCGAGAGGAACGCAGAGAAGGTACAGCGGGTAGAAGACGGAGTGCCAGGCCATCTGCCCGAAGGGACGGCCGAGGTCGTGATAAGGGCACCAGGCCGGGAAACGGCCCTGCAGAAGTTCGCCGGCGTTGAAGAAAAGCTTGGGAAGATCCTGGTTGGCGAAATCGCCGAAGAAGAAGCCCGTGCCTAGAAGCACGGCGCGGAAGAGCCAAAAAAGACCGAGGGCAAGCAGAGCTGCCCCGAACCATTTCAGCTCTTTCCTCTCGTTACCCATCTTAAAGCGCGGCTTCTATGGCCTTGATTATGCCAGGAGCGTCCAGGGAATATTCGGCGTAGAGTTCTTTCGGCGTGGCGGAGCCCGCGAAAGACGTGACGCCCAGTTTCACGAGCTTGCAGTTCAAGCCGAGCTCCTGAAGTTTCTCGGCCACGCTCATGCCCAGTCCGCTGACAACGAGGTGGTCCTCGACGGTCACGATGAGGCCGGTCTTGGCCGCGGCTTTCAAAACCTCAGCGTCGATCGCCAAAGGCGAGGAAACGTTGTAAACGGAGACTTCCGTCCCCTTCTTCGCCAGTTCGTCGGAAGCGGCGACAGCGTTCGCGGAAGGAGTGCCGCAGACAAAGACCGCGGCCTTGGGATCGGATTTGGGGCGCAGCTCGTCAGCCTTGCCGTAAGCGTATTTGTAGTCCGTGCCGAAGAAGGGAGTTCCGTCTTCTTTGGCGACGATCGCGACTTTCGAGCGGCCCATGACCAGAAGCGTCGGCTTCTTGGTAAGGGCGAGGTATCTGACGGCCCTGTCGGTCTGATTCGGGTCGGCCGGAACTATGACCTCGAAGCCGAGTAGGTTCCTGTAGAGGCCGAGATAGTCGACGCACTGATGCGTCCTGCCGTCTTCGCCCACGTCCAGGCCGCAGTGCGTGCAGACGACCTTCGGGAAGGCGCCGTTCATCACGGACATGCGGTGCTGGTTGTAAGTCTCGTCCACGCCGAAAGCGCCGAAGTCGGCCCAGAAAGACTGGACGCCCCTAATGCTCATGGCGCCGGCGATGACCGCTGCGTTGTGTTCCTGAATGCCGATCTGGAAAAAATTCTCGGGCCAGACTTTCTCGAAGTCCGCGACTTTCACGCTGCCCTTGAGGTCGCAGTCGAGGGCGGCCATCGGGCTGGCGCCGGCTTTGTCCTTATTGGTTTTCGCGATGTCGGCGAGCGCTTTGCCCCAGGCGCTCCTGTTGTCGGTGCTCTCGGTGTAGAGCTCGGGCGTTCCGGGGTCGAGCGTAATATCGGGGCTCGCGGGACGGACGGGATGACGCGGCTCCTTGGCCTTGCGTTCCGCGGCGAGTTCATCGAGGTCATCGGGAAGACCGAGTTCCTTGAGGGCTTCGCGGCAGAGGTCCATGTTAAGGGCAGAGCCGTGGTATTTCGCCTGGTTCTCCATGAAGGAGATGCCGTGTCCCATGATCGTTTTGGCAAGGATCATGACGGGCTTTTCGGAAAGGTAGGCTTTTCTAAGCGCGCCGTAGAGAGATTGGAGGTCGTGGCCGTTCACCTCGACGACGTCCCAGCCGTCGGCTTCCCATTCGGCCTTCAAAGGCTGGTACATCACTTCATGGATGTCGCCGCAGATCTGCAGTTCGTTGTAGTCGATCACGGCGACCAAGGGCAGAGCGTATTTGACGGCCGTTCTTCTCGCTTCCGCGATCTGGCCTTTCTGCTGTTCGCCGTCCCCCATCACGCAGAAGACTTTCGCCTTGACGCCGGTCATGCGGTCGGCAAGCGCGAAGCCTACGCAGGCGGAGAGACCCTGGCCCAGGTTGCCGGTGTCCCATTCGACGCCTGGCACGCACTGCTCGATGTGTCCAGGGAAAGAACTGCCGTTCTGACGGAAGGTCACGACCGCTTCCCTAAGATCGATGAAGCCCGCGCCCGCCAAGGCCGCGTAAACGCCCGGCGAAGTGTGGCCGTGGCTGACGACTATGGTGTCCCGACCGAATTTCCTCGGCTCTTTGGGATCGACGTTCGCGCACTGCCAAAGCAGGGTGTAAGTTTCAAGGGAGGAAAGCGAACCGCCGGGGTGACCGCAGCCGGCCAGAGTCGTCATTTTGACGATGGCTCCGCGGCTGACTTTCAGCTGCTCGTTTAAAAGACTGATCTCTTCCCCGGAAAGTTTTTCTTCCGTGAAACCTCTTTTCAGAATGCTCATAATGGCCCTTCCGCTAAAATTATCTAGAAACACACACGTTTCGATTATTTTAGCATAATTCGACCTAGAAGCGCTTATAGTCTTGAAGCCTAATGATTTTGAGGGCCAGAGCGAGGGAAATGAAGACGATTCCGTAAACGAGCCAGGTCAGATAGACCGGAACATAGGGCTTGATCAGGAAAACTACCGGCAAAGTAACGATCGCGAGCACAGCCGGCCTGGCGAGCGCCAGAAGGCTCGCTTTGGCACGACCGAATTCGGCAAAGCTGATAACGTAGCCGATGAACATGATGGAAAGGGAAACGACCATGGAAAGCGCGGAAGCTATGGGCGCCAAGGTCGGATCTTTTCCCCTTCTAAGACAGAGGAAATAGATCAGGATAATGTTGGCGAGGATGTTGCCGACCAGGCTGGCAAGGTTGATGAAGAAGACCTTGCGCTCCTTTTCCTTGACGTAAAGGACGTGCCCGAAGAAGGGGCAGAAAAGGTCTAGCCCCTGGCCCCAGATCAGGATCTGGAGCGCCAGGGCGCCCTCCACAAATTCTTTGCCGTAGACGAGGTCAAGGATCCTGGGGGCTTCCAGCGTCGCCCAGAAGAGGAACGGGAAACCGAGGCAGCCGATCCACCTTAAACTTATCATGACTCTCTGCCAGAAGTCCTCCTCCACCGCTTCTTTGCTGCTGGCGAGGGCGGGATACATGGATTCCGTGAAAGAGTTTGTCAAAAAGAGCGGGATAAGGACAAGATTGTACGCGGCGCCGTAGACTCCCAGCTGCGCCTTGAAGCCGAACCACCACAAAAGGACGTGGTCGAATTTGAGGTGCAGCGTAGAGGTGAACATAATCGTAAAGAACTGCCAGCCCTGGGTCAGCATCTCCATTATCACTTTCAAGCTCGGGTTGGGAAGGCCCAGCTTGTAGCGCAGTCTAAGCGCGATCGTTCCCAGAACCAAGGGAACGAATGAACCTAGGGCGAAGTAAACGGCCATCAGCCTCGTCTTGACGTCCAAGCCGCATTTCGCGAAGCAGAGCGTACCGAAGCCGAGGGCGACGTAGAGCACTTTGCCGATCAGGAAAAGCGCCGCCTCGAGGTGGTTGTCCTGATGGCCCCTTAGAATGGCCGCCATCGACATGTACCAGGCGTTGGCGAAAAGGAAGAGGCAGAAGAGCGCGATGAGCGTCAGATCTTCGCCGCCCGCCCCGAAGCCCAAGAGATCTCTCAGAACGAGCGCGCCTATGGCCAAAGCGACGGCCAAAATGGAGCAGAAGGTCTTAAGGATTACGGAATTCCAGAAAAGCTCGTCGCTTCTTTCCGGCTCCCTGGCCACGATCCTCGTCATGAGCGTGCCAAGGCCGTATTCCGCGACGATGGAGAACATTACGATCCAGGAGAGCGCGCCGGTAAAATCGCCGTAGAATTCCTTGCCAAGGGCCCGTGTCAGATAGATGTTGAAAACAGCCGTCAGAGCATGGGAGGCGGCTTTGCCGGTAAAGAGGGAAAAAGTGTTTCTCAGGACACGGTTGGTCTGCATACGCCGGTAATAAAAAAATGGTCGGAGCGACTGGATTTGAACCAGCGACCACTTGACCCCCAGTCAAGTGCGCTACCAGGCTGCGCTACGCTCCGACACATTTCTCCTTATGCTACCACAACGAGGGTTAAAAAACAAGTGGCGGGATGTTAGCGAAGGGGCTTTTTATTGCATAAAAACCCCCTTTAAGATAAAATAAACAAATAAAGGTTAAAACTAACATAGGGATAATGCCATGAAAAAATCGCTTCTCTGTCTTCTTTCGCTCTTAGTAGTGTCTTCCGCCTTCGCGGAGGACGTAATCAACCCCGGAACGGTGCGCGGCACGGCGCAGCGCCAGGGCATCCCTATTTATGTCTGCGACTTCAGGGGCGGCGCGGTCTCCATTGCCGACGTCGTCAGGAAAGACCTCAACATCCACGGCGGTTTTTCCCTGGCGCGCATCTCGACTAGCGACGCGACGACGCTCAATAATGCCGACTACAGCCAGGGCGCCATCCACTTTCAGAACTGGCGCAACTTGGGCTGCGCGCTGATCGGCAAGGGCGAGGTCTCCGGCTCGACGCTGTCCTTCAAGCTCTACAACACCTCGAACGGGTCCACCGTCATGGGCAGGACTTACAACATGGGCTCCGTCTCCCCGCGCAGGGTGGCCCACGCCATCGCCAACGACATCGTCCAGGACGTCCTGAAAGAGAAAGGCTTCTTCCAATCCAGGATGCTCTATGCTTCAGGCTACGGCCGCTCCAAGAACATCGTGATGTGCGATATTCTGGGCGGCGACAAAAAGAACCTCACGAGCGGCAGCGACCTCAACACTTTCCCGGACTGGTACCCAGATCACAAGAACATCCTCTACACTAGCTACCGCGCCAATCACGCCGTCATCTACAAGCTTGATCTGACGAGCGGCAAGACGCAGAAGCTTCTGGCCATGCCCGGCATGAACACCTCCGGCTGCGTTTCCCCGGACGGCAGGCAGCTCGCTGCCATCTTGGACAAGGACGGCTTCCCGGAACTGTACACCTACGCTCTGAACGGCGGATCTCACAAGCGTCTGACCAGAGGCCGCGACAACGAATCCTCCCCCTCCTGGTCCCCAGACAGCAATAAGATCGTCTTCTCCTGCGACGAGGGCAAGAGCCCCCAGATCTACATCATGAACGCAAGCGGCGGCGGCCGCACCCGCATCTGCCGCAATGTCTCCCGTTACTGCACGAGCCCGGCCTGGTCGCCCGACGGCAAGAAGATTGCCTTCGTCGCCCAGATCGGCGGCAACTACGAGGTCTGCGTTTGCGACCTCTCAAGCGGCAACTCGAAGAACGTCACGAACAATCCCTCTAACGACGAATTCCCCTGCTGGGCCGCCGACTCCCGCCACATCGTCTTCGCCCGCGCCGGCTCTTCCATCGTGATAGTTGACAGCGAGACCGGAAAGGAAACGACGCTAGTTTCCGGCGGCAGCAACACCTCGCCCGCGCTTGAACCATGAGCATTATTCCTGATATAACGGCCGTGGGCTCCATGGCCCTCGACACCGTCACGACGCACTACGGAACGCATGAGAACTG
>JAFYHD010000105.1 GCA_017539325.1 bacterium
AACCTCCCTGAAAGAATTTTTCCAAGGCGCGCTCAAAATAAAAAAAGCCGAAGACAGGGGACGGGGTTATTCTGACAACGGTGCCGGCTGGCTCGCTTGGCTGAAAGGCGAAGCGGTGACGTACAGGGAATACCTCAGGGCGGACGAATACGCCTTAGGCTTTTTTATGAACGGGCTGCGCTACGCTCCCACCAACGGTCCCGAGCGCAAGGCGGGCGACATGATGACGGACGCGAAGATCCCGCTTTTCCTCAGAAGAGAGATCCCCATCCTTTTTTCGAAAGACTCCCCGGCCTGGATCGCGGGCTGGCGCATCGCTAAATGCGCCGCGGTAGGGGAAGGGGACGCAATAGTGGAGGCGACTCTCAAACTTCCTCCCGCAAAGCCCTGGAACGGTAACGAAGGCGGTGACGCATGCTGATCTTCCTCATTTTCGCTTTTCTTTTCGGAGCCTGCATCGGTTCCTTTCTGAACGTTGTGATCCTTAGGCTGCCGAAAGACGAATCGCTCTGGCGCCGCGGCTCGCAATGCTTCTCCTGCGACAAGCCCATCCCGTGGTATCACAACATTCCCGTTGTGAGCTACCTCGTTTTGAGAGGCAAGTGCGCCATGTGCGGAGCGCGTTTCAGCTCGCAGTACTTTTTCGTCGAGCTGATAACCGGCATAGCCTTCACCGTGCTTTGCTACTTCCGCTTCCGGGGGCTCTTGCCGTTCCTGCCGACCGAACCGATCGATTACCAGCTGATACTTCCTGTGGCTGTTGCCTACATAAGGGACGTTGTGCTCTTCTCATCTCTTTTAGCCATAACGGTAGTCGACGCCAGGGAGCTTATTATCCCTTACGAGATCACTTTGACGACCTTCGTTTTGGGAATGATCATTGTTTACGCGATGCCTCAGGTCTATCCCGCTCCCGACAGATTGACGCTGACCGTTGAGCTTTTCCTCGCGGCGTTAGCCGGCGGAGTTTTGATGTGGATAGTGAGGATCGCGGGCGGCTTCGTTTTTAAAAGGGAGGCCCTGGGACTGGGAGACGTGCACCTCATGTTCATGCTGGTGCCGTTCCTAAATTGGCCTAGAATTTTGCTGACGATCTTTTTGGCCTCCATAATCGGCTGCGTGGGAGGGCTCTTAACGAAAGCACTCGCGAAAGGGGAGAAGAAGGTTGAGATTCCTTTCGGACCCTATCTTTCAATATCCGCCTTCATCGCCTATTTCTGGGGATACCTGATCATAGACTGGTACTGGCGTCTTCTTATCGGCAAATAAAAAAGGGGCTTTTTGATAAAATATCCATTTGGGTTTTTTATAAGGAAACAATCAAAGGAACGGACATAGATATGAAAAAAATTCTGGCGATCATGGCAGTTATCCTGCTCTCGGGCTGCGCCTCCACGCTATCCGACCGTGTGGCCAACACCCAAAAAGAGATCGACCTGGCTATCGCGGCCCTTGGCTACACCAAGAGCGACATTCTTCTGAGCCAGTTCGAGGAAACTACGAAGACCAAGGACGACGTGACCTTCACCTGGAAGAAAAAGCACGTGAGGCTTAGGGACAACTACAAGCTCGACTGGGCGGAGTTGCACAAGTATTTCAAGTCGGAAGTCGACTACTCCGAAGAGGATCATCTTGATCTCCGTATCGGCGAAGCTGAGGCGGACAGACAGAAGGTCCGTTCCTTCGAGTACGTGCTCGACAAGTGGTGCGAAGTCTACTATGTGGAATTCGTCAGAGACATTGTAACGATCAAGAAAAAATAAGTGATAGTTTTAGGCCTAGAGAGTTCCTGCGACGACGCGGCCGTGGCGCTTTACCGCCCCGGTCTGGCGGAGCCTTTCTGCGAAGTTGTCTCGCGTCAGTACCAGATCCACGACCCTTACGGAGGCGTGGTTCCTGAGCTGGCCAGCCGCAGCCATCTTGAGGCTATTCCCAACATCACCAGGGAACTGCTAGAAAAGGCTGACGTCAAAATGTCCGACGTCGATCTTATCGCGGCCACCAACGGACCTGGGCTCACCGGCGCTCTCATTGTCGGACTCACTTTTGCCAAAGGCTTGGCGCTCTCCGCAAAAAAGCCCTTCGTTCCAGTCAACCACATCGAGGCCCACATGTTCGCGGCCACGGCGGAAAATGAAGTGGAGTATCCTTTCCTGGCGCTGGTCATTTCCGGAGGTCACACCCTGCTCGCCATTGTCAGGGATTCTGACGACTACGAGATCATAGGCCGCACCAGGGACGACGCGGCCGGCGAAGCGCTCGACAAAGGGGCAAAGATCCTGGGACTTCCCATGCCCGGAGGCTTGAATCTTGCCCTCCGCGCCGAGAAAGGCCAAAGGGGAACGCCCGACGGAACGAGGTTCCCGAGAGCTTATCTCAAGCCTTCTTTCGACTTCAGTTTTTCAGGAGTCAAGACCGCCCTCCTTTACCATGTTCAGAAAAATCCCCCGAAAACGGAAGAGGCGCTCTGCAACGTAGCCGCGGACTATGTCGAGGCGATCATGGACGTGCTTGTAAAAAAGACCGTTAAAGCCGCCAGGGAATTCAAGGTCAATACCATCGTGGTGGGCGGGGGAGTCAGCTCCAACAGCCGCTTGAGAGAAATGTTCAAAAACCGCACCAGGGGCGGAAAAGACTTAAAAGTAATTTTCCCGTCACTGCCGCTCTGCACCGACAACGCGCGCATGATAGCCGCTAGAGGACGCCAGGTCTATGAGAAAAAAGGACCGGGAGACCTTGGCGCCGATGTTTTTTCAACTTTTGTAAATTAAAATGAAGCTTAGTTCACGTATCAGATCTGTCAAGCCGTCGGCCACGCTTTCCATAAACAACAAGGCCAACGAACTGAAAGCCCAGGGCTATCAGGTGATCTCCATGGCGGTGGGCGAGCCGGATTTCCCGACTCCCGAGCACATCTGCCGCGCCTGCATCGACGCCCTCAAGGCCGGGAAAACGAAATACGCCGCCACCAACGGCATTCTCCCCCTAAGGGAAGTTATTGCCAAAAAATTCCAGAGAGAGAATCACCTCAACTACCTGCCCCAGCAGATCGTCGTGAACACCGGCGCCAAGCACAGCGTCTACTGCGTTTTCCAGATCCTTCTCGACCCCGGCGACGAGGTCATCATCCCGGCTCCCTATTGGGTGAGCTATCCCGAGATCGTGAAGCTGGCCGGCGGCGTTCCCGTCATAGTCCAGACGAAAGAGGAAGACCGCTTCCTTATGAAGCCCGAGCAGCTCGAAGCGGCCATCACAGAGAAGACCAGGGCTCTTGTCATAAACACTCCCACCAACCCCACCGGCCAGGCTTACTCCGAAGACGAGATCAGGGCCCTGGGCGCGGTCCTCAGGAAACATCCGGACGTCGCGGTCGTCTCCGACGAGATCTACGAGCACCTTGTTTACGACGGTTTCAAGCACGTCAGTTTCGCCGCGGCCCTGCCCGACCTTTACGACCGCGTCTTTACGGTGAACGGCTACGCCAAGACTTATTCCATGACCGGCTGGCGTCTCGGTTACGTTGCCTGCCCGTCGCTGGAAGCTTCCGACGCCATAAAGCGCCTGCAGGATCAGTCCACTTCCGGCATGACGACCTTCGCCCAGTACGGCGGCGTTGTCGCCCTTAGGGACGACCAGGCCTGCGTGCATAGAATGCTGGAAAGCTTCGACGAAAGGCGCAAATACATCGTGCAGGCCCTGAACGAGCTTCCGGGCGTGGAATGCCCGAACCCCAGGGGCACCTTCTACGTTTTCCCGAACATCTCGGGCTGGGGCCTCAGCAGTCAGGAAGCGGCCATGCGTCTGCTCGAGGACGCTTATGTCGCGACGGTGCCTGGCAGCGCTTTCGGCGGCGAGGGGCACCTGAGGTTGTCTTTCGCGACCTCTATGGACGTGCTCGAGGAAGCGGTCAAGCGAATCGCGGAGTGGATCCCGACGATCTAAAGGCTTTCCTCCAGCCGCGGCATAATATCAATCGCTCACAATTACGCGCGCATTGCTTTCGTTAGCGTCCTCCATGAGTTCGCTTATTGATATATGCCGCGGCCGTCGGAACTCACGGAGGACGCAGACATGCTCAAGTGCGAACGTAGCATGTACCCCTTAGCGAACTCACGGAGGACGCTAATCACGGCCACGCACGCGTAGTCCGTGAGCGTGGGGTATATGCTACGTTCGCACGATGACACGCGTAGTCCGTGAGCGGGGGGTGTACGCCGACTTTGCGACGAAAAAAACGCGCAAAAAAAAGGAAGGCCGGAGGGCCTTCCTTTTTTTATCGCTTGAAGTTCAGATCATTTGCCGGGCTTGACGCAGAGGTAAATGAGCAGGATGATGTTCACAATGGGGATGAGATAAAGCAGGACCCAGAGGCCTGAATGGCCGCAGTCATGGAGACGGCGGACGGAGATGGAGATCGAGGAGATGAAAACGATGACGGCCAGGATCGTGCCGATGACACCGCCGACCAAACCGCCGAGGATCCAGCTGAGGATCAGGATGACGACCAACGGAATGATGAACTCTTTCCTGGAGGCCTTGCCGCTGAAATTCAGGATGTTGGTGAAGAAGCTAATGAATTCGTTCATGATGGTTCTCCTTGTTTGTTGGATAAAAGTTGATTTTTTATATTATAGCATTGTTTACCTTGTGAGGTCTACGGCGCGCTTGGCGACGTAAACGCGGAAGAGGGCGGCTGCCAGCAGCATGATCAGTATGTGCCAGAGCGCCGGCCAGGCGGCCGAGACGATGCAGGCGATGATCGCTATCGGAACGATACCGAAGCCGCAGAGCAAAATTCCGACTAGGAGCCAAACGACATTGAAGACGTTCAAAGTCAGGAAGGCGGAATAAACGAAAAGGAAGAAGCCGAGAATATAGGAGATGACAAGGATAGGGGGAAGCAGGGGCTTCGTTAAGCCGGGGATAAGGGAGAGGATGACAAGTATCACGCCTATGCCTATGAGGGTGGGTGAAATGAACGTCAGAGGGGCTATGAAGGCCGAGAGGAACTGCGCTCCTTTGTAGATCAGGAAGACAATGAAGATGATCGCAAGCAAAACGAGTATGGAGGCGAGGAAATTGCCAAGTTGTTTCATATTTTTGCCTTATGTTTGGGGGTTAAATCTTTCTATTCGGTATTCGTAGCCCTGCTCCGTCAGGAACATCTGCCTGTTGAGGGCGAAGTCCTGCTCCATGGAGTTCTGGGTGACGATGGTGTAGAAGTAGGCGCTGTTCGGCCCAGGTTTCGGCCTAAGGATGCGGCCCAAGCGCTGGGCTTCCTCCTGACGGGAGCCGAAGGTGCCGGAGATCTGGATGGCGACGTTGGCATCCGGCAGGTCGACCGCTATGTTGCCGATCTTGGAAACCATAAGGACATCGATCTCACCTTTCTTGAACATGCTATAGTAACGGTCGCGCTTGTCCTGAGTCGCGGAGCCGGTGAGAAGCGGGATCTTCAGTTCTTTCGAAAGTTTTGTGAGCTGCCCGATGTACTGCCCGATTATGAGGATGTGGGAGCCCTTATGGCGCTCCAAAAGCTGTTTTACCACTTCGGTCTTGTTTGGGTTTTCAGAGGCGATCCTGAAGCGCACCCGGTCGCTGGCTACGGCGTAGTCGCACTGGCTTTCCTCGGACAGCGGGACCCTGATCTCGGTGCATTTGGCGGAGGCGAGCCACTGCTGGCTCTCCAGCTCCTTCCAGGGAACGTCGTAACGTTTCGGGCCGACGAGGCTGAAGACTTCGCCTTCCTTGCCGTCTTCCCTGACGAGCGTGGCCGTGAGGCCGAGCCTTCTCCGGGCTTGGATGTCGCTTGTGATCCTGAAGACCGGGGCCGGCAGCAGGTGAACTTCATCGTAGATGATGAGCCCCCAGTTGCGCCTGTGGAAGAGCTTGAAATGCGGGAAGTCGTCGCTGCTCTTTTCCGGATGGTAGGTGAGGATCTGGTAAGTGGCGAGCGTAAT
The DNA here is from genome assembly GCA_017539325.1 of bacterium. Lineage (GTDB taxonomy): Bacteria > Auribacterota > UBA3054 > UBA3054 > UBA3054 > UBA3054. The sequence goes on from JAFYHD010000105.1 coordinate 5,961, forward strand.
CGGAGCTATTTTTTTGATCTGTCCGGAATATTCCGCGATGTCCTCGGGCGGGATGTCGGTCTTGTCGAGGAGCTCCTGACGCCACTGGCGCAAAGCGGTAATGTTGGCGGAG
>JAFYHD010000106.1 GCA_017539325.1 bacterium
CCGCGAGCACGCTCCCGTGGCTCTCTCGGCTGCCGGCATCAAGGCTATCATCGCCGAATCCTACGCCAGGATCTTCTTCAGAAACTGCATCATGACGGGTTCCGTCTACCCCTTGGAAACGCCTGTCAAACTGAACGAAGTCATAAAAAACGGCGACGAGCTCAGCCTCGACCTTACCAACAACACCCTGACGCTCCCAGACGGAAAGACCATAGCGCTCACGCCGCTTGGCGCCGCGGGCGAAGTCATAGAAGCCGGCGGCATTTTCGAATTCGCCAAAAAGTCCGGCATGATCTCAAAACAGTAATTAATCGTTAAAACATAAAGAACCGGAGAAAACATGTTATACTTGTTCCGCAAATCCCAAAGATGGCTCCTGTGGCTTCTGCTTATCGTAGTCGTCATCACCTTTGTTTTCTGGGGCTCCAAGCCCTCCAGAATGTTCAGCATCGCCCCGACCACCAAGCTCTCCAGCTATGACGGTCAGAAGATCACCTTCGAGGATCTTCAGCGCGCCAAAGGCGCCGCCAGAGTCCATCTCGTCATGTACGGATATCCTCTCAGCGAAATGAACGACGGCTTCCTTACCACCCAGGCCGTCAGCCACATCGTCAACTACCGCAAGGCCGAGAAAGCCGGCGTCACCGTTGACAATTCCATGCTGCAGAATACTCTCAGGAGCTTCGTTCCCCCGTCCACTTCCCCCGAAGCCTATGAGCGCTACGTCGCCTCGACCTTCGGCGTCAACAACACCCGCGAATTCGAGGAAGACGTCCGCCAGATCCTGGCCATCTCCCTTTCCGCCGGCGACTCCCAGCTCTCCTTCTTCGAGCCTAAGAACGAAAAAGACCTCGACTACGTCAGCTCGAACGTCAAAGCCGACATCCGCTACGTGACCTTCACCCACATCGCCAAGCTCGAGGAAGCCGGCAAGCTCGTCACCAGCAACGACGTCCAGACGCTTTACGACAAGGACCCCAGCGCTTTCGCCCAGCCGGAGAAGTACCGTTTCCTCTGCGCCAACTTCAATGCCGAGACCAACAAGGTCCAGTACAGCGAAAACGACATCAAGGATTACTTCGACCTCTATCAGGGCGACTTCACCAAGACCAACGAGTTCGGCGAGACCGTCGACATGGAGTTCGACGAAGCCAAGAGCCAGGTCATAAGCGCCTTCCTGCTTGAAAGAGCCAACGAAGAAGTCCAGGAAAGAGCCTACGCCTTCCGCGACAAAGTCGCCACCAAAGAGGAGCTCTCCTCCGAGGAACTCGAAAACGACTTCAGGGAAGCCGCCAAAGCGGAAAGCATCCAGGTCCAGGACTCCTTCACGCTCCCTGTCGGCGACGTTCCCCCGAGGGTCGTCAACGGTTCCCAGATCGCCAAGCTCGTTGAGGAAGAGCCTGTTGGCACCCTCGACGTTTACGAAGCCAGCGACAGCCTGTATCAGGTCTACCTTGTGGTCGCCCGCAGCGAAGCTTACGAGCCCACTTTCGAAGAAGCCGAGAAAGACGTGCGCCAGGCCTGCGTCACCGCCAAGGCTTACGAGCTGGCCAAAGGCGACGCCGACGCTTTCCTTGCGAAAGTCAAAGCCGATCCCAAGAACTTCGAAGGCATCGCCACCAACGACAACCGCCGCGTCAGCAAAGTCCCGCAGCCGCTTACTCCGCTGCAGGTCCTGACCAGGGACATCCCGACTGCCGAATACAAGACCCTCTTCCGTTATCCCGCCGAGACTCCGCGTCTGCTCAACGGCGTCAACAACGTCTACGTCGCCGTAGTCACCGAGTTCATCGACGCTGACGCCGCCTTCGACACCGACAAGATGGCCGATAGGATCGCCCAGCAGAAATCCGCTCTGGAAAAAGACCTCTATCTCAAGAGCACCGAGAAGGAAGTCGAGAAGATCCTCGCCGAACTTCAGGGCAACCTCTTAAAGAGTGCCGAAAAAGCGCGCCAGTAGGCGTATTATGAACTCAATCCGCGTTCTTTACAAAAAAGGCTGCGGCCCCTCCAGTTCCCACAGCATGGGACCGAAAAGGGCCGCGGCCCTTTTTCGTCAGACCCTTCCCAAGGAAGTCAAAAAGATCTCCGTTGAACTCCTTGGCAGCCTCGCTTTGACCGGCAAGGGACACCTTACCGACAAGGCCGTCTTAGAAGGCCTGGATTTCCCTAACACCGAAATAATCTGGAAGGGCGAGACAGTCCTCCCCCATCATCCCAACGCCCTCATATTCCACGCCTACGACGAGCAGGGGCATGAGATCGTTCCGCCGAAGACTTTCTACAGCGTGGGCGGTGGCGACCTCGAGGACGAAAAGGAAAATTTCCTGCCTATCGCCGTCTATTCCGGCTACCCCCACGACTCCATCACGGAAGTCACGGAATTCTGCCTGAAATACAACCTCACATACTACGACTACGTCGCCCACTTTGAGAACGACGCCAGCGGCCTGGAAGCTTTTTTAAAGGATGTCTGGCACACTATGAAGAACTGCGTGGAGAAAGGTTTCCAAAGCGACGAGCCGCTTCCCGGCAGCCTGAGTCTTCCCAGAAGAGCCCACAAACTCAGGGACAAGGCCAACGAAAGGATCGGCATCGTCAGAGATATGAACCTGGTCTCCGCCTACGCCCAGGCCGCCAGCGAGCAGAACGCCTCCGGCGCCGACATCATCACCGCTCCCACCTGCGGATCATGCGGCATTCTTCCGGGCGTGCTCTACTACTTCCATCGCCACTACAACATTTCCGAGGAAAGCATCCTCAACGCAATAATGACGGCCGGACTCTTCGGCTGCTCGGTCGTCGCCAGGGCCAGTATCAGCGGCTCCCAGGTCGGCTGCCAGGGTGAAGTCGGCACCGCCATCTCTATGGCCGCCGCCGCCACCGCCCAGCTCTGGGGCGGCAACATGCGCCAGATCGAATACGCCGCCGAGATCGGCATGGAGCACACTCTCGGCCTCACCTGCGACCCGGTCTTCGGACTGGTCCAGGTCCCCTGCATCGAGCGCAACGCCCTTGGCGCCGTGAGAGCCCTCTCCGCCGCCTCCTACGCCCTCGCCACCGACGGCATGCACCTTGTCCGCTTCGACGACGTCATCGACGTGATGTACGCGACCGGAAAAGACATGCAGGCCAAGTACCGCGAGACCGCCCAGGGCGGCCTGGCGGAGATCATGCGCAAACGCTTCAACAAAAAATAATCAATAACAAAAAAAGCCGCGGATATAGATCCGCGGCTTTTTCGCTTTTATCGGTTTGCGATATTACTGCTGGACCAGCACCAGGCGGAATCCGTAGTAGCCGAAGCCGGTATCCGGCTTGAAGTTCCAGCGGTAAGCTGAGCGGCACTCTTTGCAGTAGTAGGGCCAGCATCCGCCCCTAACGATTCGGTACTCGCCGCTTTCGGCGCCTTTCGGCTCAACAGCGTCGCCTGTATAATCGCCGAACCAGTCCAGGCACCATTCCTGATTGTTGCCGTGCATGTCGTAGAGGCCCCAGGCGTTGGGAAGATAGCTGCCGACGACGGTGTGTTCGGAAAATCCGCCCTTGCCGTCATTCTGGTTTCCCTCATAGCGGCCGACCTCCGCCATTTCCTCGCATTCCTTTTCGTCTGACAGATCTTTGCCGTTGTTCAAAGCGGTGGTCGTTAGGGCCCTGCAGGCGTATTCCCACTGCGCCTCGGTGGGCAGATCGAAAGGTTTGCCAAGCTTCGCGCGGAACTTTCCGATGACGGAATCCTCGTCCACGTCGCTGCCGTTCGGCCAGGCGGCGCCCTTGTCGGTTCCGCGGAGCAGATTGTAGGTCATGGTGTCGACGGGGCGCGTGTCGCCCTTGTTTTCCGAGGGATTTTCGCCCGTTATCAGTTCGTACTGCTTCTGCGTCGTTTCGAAAACGGCGATGTAGTATGTGTTGGTAAGCGTGACCTGATGCTGGACTTCGTTGTCCACCCTGCCAATTTCGCCCTCGGGGCTGCCCATGACGAACGTGCCGGGATCGATCCTTCTCAAAACAAGCTTGGTGGTTTTGTACTCGTCCGTCCAGCCGCCTTCTGGAACTTCTCCTAGATAGCTCGTCTCGCCGTTCGTCAGATCGACCACCATATAGAGATGCGGGGAATATTCTTCCACCTCGACCCGGACCTTCATCTGGTCGGAATGCGTTCCGAAGAAACTCTCGTCCGGACTCCAGATCGTTTTGTATTTGCCGGCGGAAGGCAAAGAGTCGGCGGAGCCGTCTTTTCTGAGCGTGCCTTTCCCGGCCAGATCGAAAAAGTTCGAGCCGCCGTCGAAAGTGCCGTAGAATTTAACGTAATAATTGGTCTGGATGTCGCTTTCTATCGTGTAATTGATGATGACGCTCCTCGAAAAAGGCCACATCTGCAGGCAGCTGACTTCCGTGACGGAGC
>JAFYHD010000107.1 GCA_017539325.1 bacterium
CACGTTACCAGGCCAGTCATAGGCGACAAGCTTGTCCATCGCTTCCTGGGCGATCCGTTTCATTTGCTTGCGGTTCTTCTCGGAATGCTTTTTCATGAAATAATTCGCCAACGCCGGAATGTCCTCCCTTCTCTCCCTGAGAGGCGGGATGCGCATCGGCACGACGCTCAGGCGGTAGTAGAGGTCCTCGCGGAATCTTCCGGCGGCGACCGCGGCCTCAAGGTCCTTGTTGGTGGCGGAGATCACGCGGCAGTCCGCTTTTATCGTCTGCGTTCCGCCGAGACGCTCAAAAGTCCCCTGCTGCAAAGCCCTCAGGATCTTGGCCTGCGTTTCCAAGGCCATGTCCCCTATCTCGTCCAGGAAGATCGTGCCAGTGTCATCCAGTTCGAAGCGGCCTTTTCTCTGGGCGACCGCTCCGGTGAAAGCGCCCTTCTCGTGGCCGAAGAGCTCTGATTCCAAAAGCTGGTCGTGCAGCGCGGCACAGTTCACCTTGACGAAAGGCTTGTCACTCCTGGCGCTTTTTGCCTGGATGAAGTTCGCCAGCACCTCTTTCCCGGTCCCGCTCTCGCCTGTCAACAGAACGCTCGCCTCGCTGCGGGCAACTTTCTCGGCCAGTGCGAAAATATCTTTCATCGCCGGGCTCTCGGCGATATGATCCTCGGAAGCAAGCTTTGCTTGTTTCTCAGGTTCGTCCTGTTTCTGAAGGCCCACTTTTATCGTCTTCATCAGCACGCTCATGTCGAGCGGCTTCAGGATGTAGTCGTAAGCGCCTGCCTTGACAGTCTGCACGGCGTTCTCAATCGTTCCGTAGGCGGTCATGATCAGGATCGGCACGCGCTCGTCTATTTTCCTTATTTCTTTGACCGCCGTAAGACCGTCCATCTCCGGCATACGCATGTCCATAAGGACAAGGTCGGGATGCTGGGTCTTCACGCAGCGCACCGCCTCGCTTCCGTTGGTCACTTCCATAACGGAATAGCCGGCGTGCTCAAGGTTAGCTCTCAGCATGTCGCGGTGAGCCCTGTCGTCGTCGGCCACCAGTATCCATATTTCGTGAGTCTTTATCATTTCTTCTTATCCGTTGCGGCAGGAAGCAGTATCTCGAAGATTGCTCCTCCTCCCGCGGCGTTGCGCGCGGTTATGGTTCCCTTGTGTTCTGTGACAGCTTTCTCCACGCTGGCCAAACCTAAGCCGGAGCCTTCCGCCTTGGATGTTATGAAGGGGTCGAAAATGTGTTCCATGATATCAGGCTTGATGCCAGAGCCGGAATCCTGGAACGCCACGGAGAGAAAATCTCCGCTTCTTCTGCAGCGAATGCGCAACTCCCCGCCGTAGGGCATGGCGTCGTAAGCGTTGACGCAAAGGTTCAAGGCGGCACGCATGAAAACGGCCTCATCGAGCATGACGTCAGGAAGATCAGGCCCCAGATCGATGACAAGGTCGACGCCCCTCGACTGCGCGTCGGAATCCTCCATCGCGACCAGCTGGTCCAGGAATTCCTTTATCTGGCACTGCCTCAAGTTGAGCGTATCCGGCTTGGCGAAATTAAGGATGCCAGTAATGCGGTTGTTGAGGCGGTCAATTTCCCTCAGCATCACGTCGGAGTGCTTCTCGTAGACTTCGTCCTTGGTCTCCTCGGCGTGCTTCTTGAAAAGTTCTATAAAGCCCCTGATCGAGCTCAAAGGATTCCTCAGATCGTGGGCGATGGCCGCCGCGGCGCGGCCGATCGTCACCAGCCTGTCGTTGAAGATCTTTTCAGACTGCAGGGCGGCGTAGCGTTCTTCCGCTATTTGCAGCGAACGCTCAACGCTGCGCTTCTCCCTCGTGAAGCTGACGATGAAGATCAGAAAGAAGGTTATGACAGCGAAGATCGCCAGGAAGACGAGCCCATGCACCTTTCTCGGATTCACAAAGGCGGAGTACGTTTCCGTAGGTATGCCGATGATCGCCAAGGGAAGATCGTCGCCCTTCATGTTCAGGAGCTCGAAATGGCAGGAACTGCCGGTCAAAAGACGGCAGAAATAGCGGATGTCGGCTCTGCGGCGATTCAAAATGTCTCCGTTCTCCTCCGGAGGGTTGGAATAGCTGTTGACGCCGGGATTCCTGCGTGCTCCGGAAGTTAGGTAATACGTGAAGACCGGTGTGCAGAAAAGCACGTATTTCCCGTCACTGCTCGTGAAATGGAAAGCCCTGAAGCCGTTGGTCGGGACGCTTCTGTCCCTCAGCTCGGCAAGATAGTGCATGGGCAGCTCCTTCATGCCGGCGTTGAAGACCTGCATGTTGGGCATAAGGAAGGAGTAGATGCTGGCGGAGGAATTCCGGCAGACGTACATGGTCGCGTTCGTGAAGTCGTCAAGCGACATGTCCCTGAAACGGCCCCTGCCGACCCAGGAATGGAAGCCCGACAGAAGCGTGTTGCCTTCCCTTATGGCCGTCATTCTCGCGTATTCCGTAAAGAGCGCGTGGTCGCGGTAGGAATACGAGAAAGCGACAGTCACGATCAGCACCGCCAAAAAGAGCGATGAGAACAGGGGCAGTCTTCTGAACAGGCGGGGTGTGGTCATGCTTTATTCCGTCTTTTCTTCCTTTACTTCTTTTTCCTCTTCCTCAACTTTCGGTTCTGTCGGCCTGCCGTCAGATCCGAATCCGATGCCGCGGCGGATAAGCTCTTTCCTGGCCAGCGGGACGTTGGTGATGCCGAGACTCTCCAGCACTCTGCGCTCCATGTAATTCAGATGGAAGCGGAAGTACCACTCCGAATAGTTGTAAACGTTGGTCTCACCTTCCACAACGTCATAGTAGTTGCTGATGCAGTTCGTGACTACTTTCTCATAGCTGTTGCTCAGAGCGTCGATTTCCGTCTTGACTATCATGTTGGTCGTAATGATCCAGAAGTTCGTCCAGGCCTTCTCCCTTTCGATGCTGAAGTCGCCGATTCTAGCGACCTTCATAACCGGAATTGGGATCCAGCGGGCCACGCCGGGCTCCATGCCGTGCGAGCTTACGATAAGCGAATAGTGGCCTCCGACCTGAAGGCCGCCGATCTGGAAATATCCGTCCTTGTCGGCGATCGTCTCAAGGTCTTTGGAATGCACCTTCACTTTGGCGAAAGGAATGGGCTTCCTGTCCTTGTCGATGACGCGGCCCACGATGCTGCCGTCCCAATCGCCCCAGTACAGTTCGCCGTCCGCCAGATCGTCATAGGTGGCTGGATTGACGTGCTTCTCCTTGGCAGTCCCTTCGGCAATCGCCCAAAGAGCCGCCAAAGTCAGGCAGAAAAACAACAATGCGTATCTCACAGGTATTTTTCCTCAAGCAGATAATTTTTCACATAGTCACCGACAGACTCCTCAAGCGTCATGAACTGATGCTTGCAGCCGGCGGCTCTTAATTTCTTAAGGTCGGCTTCCGTGAAGTACTGGTACTTGCCCTTCAGGATGTCGGGCATCTCGATGTACTCTATGGTCCCTTCAGTTCCAAGCGCCTTGAACATCGCTTTCGCCACGTCGTTCCAGCTCTGAGCTTTTCCCGTTCCGATGTTGTAGATGCCGCCGATCTCGGGGTGTTTGTAGAAATACATGATAACTTCCACGACGTCTTTGACGTAGACGAAATCGCGCTTCTGCTCGCCGTCCTTGTAGTCCGGCCTGTCGGAGGCGAAAAGGGAGATCTTGCGCTCGTCCCTGGCCCTGGGGAAGGCCTTCAGGATCATCGAGCGCATGCTCTCCTTGTGGTATTCGTTTGGTCCGAAGACGTTGAAGAAACGGAAACCCGTCAGCTTGTTCTGGCATTTGTTCTTTATCAGCCATTCATCGAAAAGCTGCTTGGAATAGCCGTACATGTTGAGCGGCCTGAGTTTCGGCGTCAGGGTGTCGTCGTCGCTGTATCCTAAGGAACCGTCGCCGTAGGTGGCGGCGCTCGAAGCGTACCACATCTTCTTGCCGTTCTTAAGGCACCAGGCCGCCAGGGCCTTGGTGTAGTTCAGATTGTTGGCCATCAGATAGTCAGCGTTCTTTTCAGTCGTGCTGCTGCAGGCGCCCAGATGAATGATGGCGTCGATCTTCTCCAATTTCCCCTGGCTCATGAGCATCAGGAATTCCTGCTTCTGCAGGTACATCTCAAAGCGCTTGCCGACCAAGTTTTTCCATTTCTCGGTGCTGGCGAGGTTGTCAACCACGATGATGTCGGATATTCCGTTCTCGTTGAGTTTCTGCAAAAGGCAGCTTCCGATGAAGCCCGCTCCGCCTGTTAAGACCAACATAAACTATCTCCTTTGATTTTTATTGCAATTAAAAACGACTCAAGGTCAGGGTTATCGCGTACATGAAAGGCGCCGCCAGAAGCAGGCTGTCCGCCACGTCGAGTATTCCTCCCATGCCCGGGATGTAGCTTCCGGAATCCTTGATCCCGCTGTCGCGTTTCCAGATCGATTCGACCAGGTCTCCCACGATGGAAAGCAGGCAGAGGATAAGCGAAACGACCGCGGCGCCCGCTATGCGGCCGAGTGCCGCGTCAGAGTAAATTTTCGAACCAAGAAGCAGCATTGTGTCGGAAACGTTCGGAATGTAAATAGCGCCCAGGATCCCGACGGCAAGGGAAAGGGAAATGCCTCCGATGAGCCCCTCGATGCTTTTCTTGGGACTTATTTCCGGCACAAACTTATGACTGCCCATGGGAGACTTGGCGAAAAGCGTCCCCAAAAAGTAGGCGCCGATGTCCGCTCCCTTCACGATGGCGACGAAGTACGGCAGAAAGAGCCTTCCGTCAAGCTTTGGGGAACTGAAGCCGATAAGGGCGACGCCCAAAAGCAGAGCCAGAGGGACGGGAATGTACAGAAGCGTCAAAAAAGATGCGGAGACAGACTGTATGGCGCCTTTAATACTGCCTGTGACAAGCGGGATAAGGAAAGTCGCCGTGAAGACCAGCAACGCGATAAAGCCTAGGACAACTTTCACGCGCTGAAAATTCGGGTAGCGGAAGAAACAGTATCCTCCCAAAAATATCAAAAGGGACGCCACGATCGTCCAGGCCCTGTAGATCCCCTGCGTTCCCGTCATCTTAAGCATTTCGCAGCACGCGGCGAGCACCAGAAGGCTGGCTAAAAGCGGCAGCAGCCAGAAAAGGCAGGGCTTGTAGATCCCCCAGACTCCCAGGGAAAAAACAGCTATGAGCGCCAGCGCGCTAGGGATGCGGAATTTCAACATGTTTTCACTTCTCCAAAACGCCTGTCGCGTTTCTGATAGGCGGCCACAGCCGCGATTATATCCTCGACCTCAAGGTCGGGCCAGTATTTTTGCGTAACGTAAAGCTCGCTGTAAGAAAGCTGCCACAAGAGGAAATTGGAAAGACGCATCTCCCCTCCCGTCCTGATCATCAGTTCCGGATCCGGAACGTCGGGCAGATAGAGTGCGGACGCGAGTTTTTCCTCGGTTATCTCGTCAGGCGACAAATCCCCCGATTTCACTTTTTGAGCAAGTTTTCTGGCCGCCGAGGCGATCTCCGCGCGCGACCCGTAATTGAGAGCCAAAATAAGGTCGAGCTTCTTGTTTCCTTTTGTCATTTCGCAAACGCCGTCCAGCTTCGCTAAAAGAGGCTCGGGAAGAGGATATCTCTCCCCCATCGCTCTCAGCCTTATACCCTTTTCCAAAAGCTCGTCCTTGTGCGCGTCCAGAAAGCGCGAAAGCAGCGCCATCAGACCGTCCACCTCCGCTTTTGGGCGCTTCCAGTTCTCGGTGGAAAACGTGTAGAGCGTAAGGTAGCGGATGCCCAGTTCGTCGCAGGCCTTCAAAGCTCTTCTCACCGTCTGGGCGCCGGCCTCGTGGCCCTTCAGCCTGGTCGCGAGCGAGTGCTCCTTGGCCCAGCGGCCATTGCCGTCCATGATAATGGCAAGGTGCTTCGGCACGCGGCTCATGTCGATATTCTCTATGCTCATTTCTTGGCGCCTTTCGTTTTGCTTTTGGTTTTAGGTTTCGCTTTGCTCTTTCTTTTCAATTTCGCACCTTCCGGGAAAGCGATGGAGATGACTTCCTCCATAGTCTCGACCTTATGGATGGTCAGGTCTTTCAGAACTTCCGCCGGCACGTCGTCCAGCTCCGCTTCGGAACGCTTGGGGAGGATTATCTCCCTGACGCCCGCCCTGTGGGCGGCCAGGAATTTCTCCTTGACGCCGCCAATGGGAAGCACGGAGCCGCCGAGCGTTATTTCTCCCGTCATGGCAAGCTTCTCCTTCAGGGGAACGCCGGTTATGACGGAATAGACCGCGCTGGCCAGCGTAATGCCGGCTGAAGGTCCGTCCTTGGGGATCGCGCCTTCCGGAACGTGGATGTGAATATCGTGCTGCACGAAGAATTTTTCGTCTTCTTCGTTCCTTGACAAGATCCTCCTGACATATGTCAGGGCCGCCCTGGCGGACTCCTGCATCACGTCACCTAATTGGCCGGTCAGGATAAGCTCGCCTTTGCCTTTTATGGCCAGTGCCTCGATCTTAAGGATCGCGCCGCCCACTTCCGTCCAGGCTAAGCCTACGGCCACGCCGGGCACAGGTTTCGGCAGTTCGAGATCCGGGAATTCCTTGGGCGTTCCCAGAAGCCTTCTGATGGCGGCCTCGTCGAGTACGGGCGTTTTCTCTTCGCCTTTCGTAACCATTTCCAGGACCAGTTTGCGCATTGCCTGGGAAAGCATCCTGTCAAGCTGCCTGACGCCGGATTCGCAGGTATAGTCGCGGATGATCTTGAGGATCGCCGCGTCGCTGATCTTGGGCGCTTCCGTAAGCCCGTTGATCCTTCTCTGTTTTTCAAGCAAGTAATTCTTAGCGATCTCGAGCTTCTCCCTTTCGGTGTAGCTCGTCAGGGCGATCTTCTCCATACGGTCCTTCAAGGTCGGATGGATGGCGTCCTCAATGTTGGCGGTGCAGATGAAGATCACCTTGGAAAGGTCGAGGTCGACTTCCAGGAAGTGGTCGTTGAAAGCCGTGTTCTGCTCGGGGTCCAGCACCTCGAGGAGCGCGGCGGTCGGATCGCCGTGGTAGCTGGAAGTCATCTTGTCGATCTCGTCTAGCAGTATGACAGGGTTCATCGTCCCGGCTTTTTTCAGAGCCTGCACGATCCTGCCTGGCATGGAGCCGATATATGTCCTGCGGTGTCCCCTGATCTCGGATTCGTCGGAAACACCGCCCAGGGATATGCGCACGAATTTCCTGCCCAGTGCTTCCGCCACCGATTTGGCCAGCGTCGTTTTGCCGACGCCCGGAGGACCTGTCAGACAGAGCACCGTGCTGTCCTCGCCGTTTTGGAACTCGATCTTTTCCTTTTCCCTCTTGACCTTGACAGCGAGGAATTCCATGACGCGCGCCTTGGCTTCCTTAAGTCCGTAGTGCGTACGGTCAAGGATCCTTCTGGCTTCCGCAAGATCAGTCTTGTCCTGGGAGTATTTTCCCCAGGGCAGATCGAAGATCCAGTCGAGATAATTTCTGGCCACCGTGCTCTCGGGGCTGAAAGGCGCCATGTGGTCCAGTTTCGTCAGCTCCTTGTCGACGGCCTTGGCAACGTCTTTGGGGAATTTCATTTTCTCAAGACGGCCGACGTATTCGTCCGCCTCGCTGTAGCTCCTCTTGCCGAGCTCTTTTTCGATCGCCTTGATCTGCTCGTTCAAGAAGTAAGATTTCTGCTGGTCGTCGATGCGGTGCTTGACGTCGTCTAGGATCTTGTGTTCCATCGTCAGAAGCTCCGTTTCCCTCGACAATATCTCGAGCAGTTTCCTGAAGCCTTCCTTGAGTTCGCCGCATTCCAGAAGCTTCATCTTCTCATCGTTTCTGATGAAGAGGTTGCCTACGACAAGATAGAAGAATTTGACGTCGTCGGATTCAGAGCCCAAAGAGCGCATCAATTCCTCGGAGAGCCTGGGGTTCTTGGAAACGTATTCGGAGTAGAGCTTGAAGACCGCCCGGCGCATGGCGTTGCACTCCAGGCCCGTCATGTTTTTTGTTAGCGCATGCTCGCCAACGGTCGCCATAGTGAAAAACTTGCTGGAAGTTTTCAAAATGTCGGCGCAGACCAAGCCTTCCACCAGAACACTTACGGTCTCGTCCTGGCGAAGCAGCTGCAGTATCCTCGCCACCGTTCCTATTTGGTAGAGATCCTTCTGCTTGGGATCGTCGGTCTGCTCTTTCCTCTGCGTGGCTATGAAGATAAGCTTTCCCGTGTCCTGGGCTTCTTCCAGCGCCCTTATGGAGGAAGGGCGCCCGACCAGTATCGGGCTGACGAGATACGGGCAGGCGACCATGTCCCTCACCGGGATCATAGGAATGGTTAGGGGGAATTCTAATTTCTCTTTGTTCTTGTTTTTGTTCAATTCCATATTTTAAATGTCTGTTCCTTTTTTCAGGTCTTCCAATCTGACGACGAATTCGGTCTTGTCGCCCGCTTCGGGGAGCGTGTAGATGAGATTCGTCATGAATCTTTCGATTATGGCCCTGAGGCCCCTGGCGCCCGTCTTCTTCTCTATCGCCTTCTGGGCTATCCACTCCAGCGCCTCCTTCTCAAAAGTCAGCGTCTTGCCGCTCATGGCGAAGATCGACTGGTATTGGCGGATGATGGCGTTCTTCGGTTCGGTCAGGATCCTTATGAGGTCTTCTTTCTTCAGGTCGTTCAAAGGCGTGACGACCGGAAGCCTGCCGATGAATTCCGGGATCATTCCGTAGGCGATGAGATCCTCCTGGTCGACCTTGGAGAGCAGCTCGTCCGTGGCCTTCAAATTCTTCTTGTTGCCGTCGAAACCGACCTGCCCTTTGCCGAGGCGCCTGGCTACGATCTTGTCGAGTCCGTTGAAGGCACCGCCGCAGATGAAGAGGATGTTCGTGGTGTCGACCTTGATGTATTCCTCGAGAGGATGCTTTCTGCCGCCTTTGGGCGGCACGTTGGCGACCGTTCCCTCAATGATCTTGAGAAGGGCCTGCTGGACGCCCTCGCCGGAAACGTCCCTCGTGATGGAGACGTTGTCGCCGGTCTTTTTGATCTTGTCGATCTCGTCGATGTAGACGATCCCCCACTCCGCTCTCGCGACGTTGAAGTTGGCGTTCTGAAGCAGCTGGAGGATGACGTTCTCGACGTCCTCGCCGACGTAGCCGGCCTGGGTCAGAGTCGTGGCGTCCGTTATGGCGAACGGCACGTTCATCATTCTGGCCAGCGTTTTGGCAAGCAGCGTCTTTCCGGTGCCGGTCGAGCCGATTATCAGCATATTGCTCTTGTCGAGCTCCACGTCGCTTTCCTTTTTGGCAGGAGCGTTCTTCAGAGATTTTATCATCTCCGGTTTGCCCAGGTCGGTTAGATGCGACATGAGCCTCAGGTAATGCGTGTAGACCGCGACCGAGATCGCCCTCTTGGCGGAATCCTGGCCGATGACGTACTCGTCAAGGTATTTCTTTATCTCCCTCGGCGTCCTTAGCTTCACTTCCTCGTCGAAAGTAGCGTTCTCGCTGACTATGGAAGTGCAGGAGCGGGCGCAGGAGCCGCAGATGAAGACGTTGTCATCGTACAGCCCGGAAACCAGAGGATTCTCTTTGGTCGCCTCCCTGCCGCAAAAAGAGCAGAAAGGAACGTCGCGTTCCGATTTTTTCGGGTAGCGGGGACTCATTTTTCCTCCCCTGACTTCTCTACCACGCTGTCAACCAGGCCGTATTCCACCGCCTCAGACGCCGTCATGAAGTTGTCGCGCTCGGTGTCGCGGCCGATCTGTTCCGGTGTCTTGCCGCAGCAGTCAGCCAGAATGGCGTTCAGCTTATCCCTCAAATAGAAGAGCTCCTTGGCCTGGACGCTGACGTCTGGGGCGGAGCCTTCGAAGCCGCCCAGGACCTGGTGGATCATAACGCGGGAATTGGGCAGGGCGAAGCGTTTGCCCTTGCTTCCGGCCGCCAAGAGCACAGCGCCCATGCTGGCCGCCTGGCCTATGCAGTAAGTCCTGATGCCGCAGGGAATGAAGCGCATGGTGTCATAAATGGCAAGTCCGGCCGTAACGCTGCCGCCGGGGGAGTTTATATAGAGGCTGATGTCCTTTTCAGAGTCCTGCGAACTCAAAAACAATAGCTGGGCCACTATAAGGTTGGCCACTTCGTCGGTTATAGGGCTTCCCAAAAAGATAATACGATCCATCAAAAGGCGCGAATATATGTCGTACTGCCTTTCGCCGCTGCCGTTGTTCTCGATGACGATGGGAGAATAATAATTTTGCATAAAATGCTCCTTTATAAGATTTATGTTTATTATTATTCATTATACCTAATTTAGGTCATGCTGGCAACAAGAAAAAAAGCGCCTCCCGGAGGCGCTTTTTCATTACCAGCTCTCGAGTTTCGACCTGAGCCAGCGTCCATTGTGATAGACATATATGTAATCGTCATCGCAGGCAAAGTCCCCCTCTTTCCCGGGGGAATCCATTCTGTCGGGAACAGGGGCGCGGCTCATAAAGCAGGCTCCGCTCTCATCGAAGAGAAGATCTCTTTCCATCCCCTTTAGCTCGTCGCCGTCATAGATCCGGCGCTCCAGGTAGAGGCCCCAGTCTCCCTGTCCTTCTATCGGCTTGGTCTCGTCTTTGGCAGCGTCCTCCTTCATCATAGGACGCAGTTTCAGCATGCTGCGGCTCCCTTTCCTGGAAGTCGTGAAACTTAAGCTGTCCTCGCCTATCATCTCTATGCCGCCGCCGGGGACGACTCTCACGGCCTTTTCCCAGCGGTTGGAAGCCTCGTCTCCCCTGGCGACCAAAAGTTCGTTTCTGACCAGCATAAGGGCGCTCTTTTCGTCCCCCGTAAGGTAATGCCTGCCGTCGTAGAGATACTTCGGGCGGTTGAAGGCGATCTTCAGCTGTTCACTGTAATAAAGCTTTATGCCGAAGAGAACAAGGGCAATCAGAATGACGATAGAAATGAGAATTTTTTTCATAGCCTATTTGAACTGTTTCGCCAGATCAAGAAGATCCATCCAGGAAGAGTGGAGGTGGACGGGAAGTTTGATGTGGCTGTTGTCGTTGGCACCCTCGAGATCGAAGGTCACTGTTGTCACCTTGTTCTCGTAGGAGAGCTCCACGGAGGCCGTCTTGTAAGGATATTTTTTCAAACGGGAAGCCAGGATATTCGCGACGTCTTTCCCATACCCTGCTTCCATGCCCTGCAGGTACGTCTCGGCTTGCCCTAAGGTGAACGTTCCCTGTTCGTTGGCGTACAATTTGCCTTTAAGCGCCTTGACGTATTTGCCGAAGACGGCCGTGTGCAGTTCCCCGCTCAATCTTCCGTCCATACGGTTCTGCCTAAGGTCGAAAAGGTCGCAGAAGAGGCCGATGTCGATGTCCTGGCTCTTGAGGTCGAGCTCAATGTACGGCAAATAGGAATCCTGCCCCTGGACTTTCCTGGATGAGATGTCCGCCCGGCCGGTGAACTGCCCGCGCATGGTGGAAAGATAAAGGTTGCTTAAAACAAGGCCGTTCTTCTTCAAATAAGCCACCGCTTTCGATTCCCTGAACTCTACGGTGTGCGGCGCCAGGTTAGTCAGGACTATGGCGCCGCAGGAACAGTCGAAGCCGCCCTTTATGGTGTGGAAGAGCCAGGAGGCCTGGGAAGTGTAATTGGCTCTTTCTTTCAGGAAATTTTCCGTCTTAAGGTCGGATCTTAAAGTCAAATTGGT
Organism: bacterium; assembly: GCA_017539325.1. Lineage (GTDB taxonomy): Bacteria > Auribacterota > UBA3054 > UBA3054 > UBA3054 > UBA3054. The sequence continues at coordinate 11,670 of JAFYHD010000107.1, forward strand.
GAGTATGATCTTACCCATCATAGCTTCCATGTTTTTGACGCGCATGGCAAGCTTGGCGCTCACGTTCGTAAAGGCCTCAGGAAGATCCTTGGGATAGGCGTTTCTCAAAAGTTTCCAGTCCACGCGGGAGCTGAAATTCATGGTCGACTTCACTTCGTCCATATAGACGGTCCTGCGATCCATCCCGGCCAGGTCCAGGATCTCGCCGGTGCTTTTTCCCTTACACTCTAATTTGACGATGTTCCCGTCAAGCCCGCCGGTCAAAACAAGCCTTGCGTTCTCACTTCCCGTTTGCAGCAAAGCTTCGGAAACGACCGTGGAAACTGAGCCTGTCAGGGAATAGTGGCTTCCCTCGTAAGCGTTGGCTAGCTTGCCGGACAACGTGAGCGTTATCTTAGGCTCGTTCAAACGGACCTTCACGTCGTCAAAACTGACGTTGAAAAGGAAAGGCGTCCTTATAAGCTCCTCGTAATTTTTGGGGGAGGACTCCTCTTCTTCCTTCGTGCTGTCAGCGATCTCAAAGACGGCGTTGGAAACGTAGGCGTCGATAAAGCAGGCCTGGGGGTCTTTTTCCCTCATTCCCTTGAAAGAATGTATGGTCGCGCCTATGACGGCATGATCCGCCGAAAGGTAAAGATCCTCGTTCGTATAACTGGCGTTCTTCACTTTGACGCCGGGCGGCCAGAGGTTAAGGGAGACCTCCTCAATGGAAAGTCCCGGCACGTTCTTCAGGACGTACATCGGATTGTGGAAAACGAAATAGAGCCCGGCGGCAGCCAGCGCAATAAGGAACAGCAAGAAGAAAAACAGTTTTTTCATATTCAAAATCAGGTTAGCGTTTTGGCCGCGCAGACCGTGAATTCAGGCTGCGCGCTCCTTATGCGGGAAGCGGCTTCCGAAGCCGACGCCAGATCTTTGAAAAGGGCGAAGAAAGCGCTGCCGCTGCCGCTCATGGAAACGTAAGGCGTATAAGCTTCGATAAGCGCCCTCACCAGGCCGATCTTCGGCTCGAGCTCCGCGGCAGGACCTTCCAGGGCGTTGCCAAAATTGGCTCCAATGTCCGACCAGCTTCCTTCTTCATACGCTTTGAGGAAAACCTCTGGCGAAAGGGACGCCCTTTTGCTTTCATCATACTTGCGGTAGACCGCCGCGGTGGACAGGCTCTCAGGCGGCTTAACGACCGCAAGATAAAGCTCCCTCGGCTTAAGAGCCGTTATCACTTCTCCTCTGCCCTGGCAGAGAGACGCCGGAGGTCCGAGGAAAAAAGGCACGTCCGAACCAAGGGAAAGCGCCAGTTCAAAAAGCTCTTCCTTTTTCAGACCAAGCTTCCAAAGCTCGTTGAGAAAAACCAGCGTTGCGGCCGCGTCGCTGGAACCGCCGCCCAAACCGGCGCCTGTAGGGATCCTTTTCTTTAAGATAAGATCGGCTCCCAGCTCCGGCCTTTTTGCGTATTCCCTGAGAAGCCTGGCACTCTTCATAACGAGGTCGTCGCCGGGGTCGGCTGTCGCCGGAATATCCCTCGCAAGCCCAATGACGCCGTCGAAACGGACTTTCGCTTCCAGCTCGTCGCAGAGCCCTATTCTCTGCATGACGGTCGAGATAGCGTGAAAGCCGCCGGGCAGAAGCCCGTCAACAGAAAGGAAGAGGTTGATCTTGGCTGGGCAGCAGTAGGGCATAAAATCAAAAAAAGAAGCCGCGCGTTTAAAGCGCGGCTTCAAGTATCCTATACTAGCCTATAGGCAGGCGAACCAAAAACCGGCCTTATTTGTTCTTCTGGCGGTTCTTGCGTAAGCGTTTTTTGCGCTTATGCTTGTTCATTTTGGATTTGCGCATCTTGCGTCCACAAGGCATAGCTAAACTCCTGTTTGGGTTTAAAATTTACAGTTCAAATCAGTATGAAGGGGATTATAGCATATTTTCCCCTAAAATCAAATCCCCTATTTCTTCTTCTTGGGCTTGTATTCTTTCATCCAATTGTACTTCCTCTGGTGGTCGAACCAGATGAGATCCACGTTGCTGTAATCGTTGATGTTGAGGAAAAAGCGCACCTTGCTGTAATCCTGGAGGTATTGCTTGGCGATCCCCTGGAGATTCACCACGCCCGTCCTGCAGTTGACCTTAGCCTTGTAACCGCCGGCTTTGATGGAGAGCTGGCGCAAGTTTTTGGAGACCTTCATGTTGTTCAGGAACGAAAGGGTATGCCATTTCAGCTCGTCGTCATTGAACGCGAAGGAGGAGCAGACCACGTTGGTCTTGGGCTGTATGACTTTGGCCAGGTCGTCAGGATCTATGACGCACTTCATCTTCACGTAATAATTCTTGTTCTGGGAAGCGTTCACGACCTGCATGCCAAGGTTCTTCTTGGCGGGCAGAATGCCCAGAAGCTCTATGCTGCTGGCTTCCAGCGTCCCATCGTATCGTCCCGTCTCCACTCCCGGCCAGCTGTTCACGATAACGTAAGTCTTCACGTCGTTCGTTTCGGAATTGACAGCGTAAAGATAATAACTGCCCTCGTCCCTCAGATCATCTGCCACTATGGCCTGCATCCCCGCAAGGGAGGAATTGTAATATGTGGGGTTGTCCGTTTTCACGCCCTTGCAGCCCCAGTCCGGATTCGTGTCGGCTTCCGGGAAATTCGGCACGTGGAAGGAGCGGCTGCAGATAACTTTTTCGCTCGCGTTGGTGTTGCTGGCGACATGCACCAGAGCCATGTAAACACCGTCGCTAAGCGGCATCGCCAGTTCGTAGCGGTATCCGAAGGACAACGAGGCGCAAATGAGCGCGAAAAAAACAGGAAATATTTTTCTCATACTTCTATTTTAGCACTTTTTTGGAAGATTTTAGCCTTTTGTCCCCCAGCGCCGGTTCTTCGGGCCAATTGTGCTTAGGATACCGCCCTTTCAGTTCTTTCCTTATTATAGGGTAGGAATTCTTCCAAAAATTCGCCAAATCGGAGGTGACCTGGACAGGGCGTCCCGCCGGATTCAACAACTCCACCCTGAGTTTTACCGCTCCGCTGGCTATCAAAGGATTGTAGTCCATGCCGTAGAAATCCTGCAGGTAAGAGGAGAGCGTGGGATTATCGGGATCGCTGTAGTCGATCTTGGCCAGCCTGCCGGACGGCAGAGTTAAAGTTTTGGGGAAAAGTTTTTCTATCTCCCTGCTTCTCGAACCGAGCCTTCCCTTAAGGGCTGGCAAAAGGTCCGCTTCAGCCGCCTCATCAAAAGAATTGATCCCGGAAAGTATAGGCAGCAGCCAGTCCCCGGCGTCCTTTTTGAGCTGCTCCAGCTTAAACGACGGCCAGTCCGAGCCTAATTTTACATGGGCGCACTCCGCCCTTTCCATGAAAGATCTGGCGGCGTCGGTCCACTTCAAAGGCCTCAGCGCTTCCTCTAAAAGTTTAGCGAGCAAAAGCGCGCTTTCCTCCTCGCTTCCCGCCTTCTTTTCCTCGCGCTTTACGGTTATCTCGCCGAGCCTAGTCTCCTTTACGGTGACGGCTTTTTGACGCTTCTCTTCCCAAACGACCTTTTCCCGCGCCGATAAAAACGGGGCGAAATCAGCCGTGATCTCGGAAAATGTCAGTTCGGCGGCGGAATGGATCTTCGCGTTGCCTGTCTTTCCCTCAAGGGAAGCCACCGCGATGTATTCGCACTCCGAAAGGCCTCCCTCGAAAGTCAAAGCGCCGCCTTTGCCGTTTCTCAATAAAAAGCTTCCGCTCTCCCTCTTCTGCGCAATCCGATCAGGAAAAGCCCAGGAGACGAGACGGCCGGCCGAAACATTTTTCTTGTCTTCCCCGGTGACCTTCATAAGCCTTATCAGCCTTTCCGAGGAACGCTCGGCGGTCAATGATAATTTACCCTTCAAAAGCGCTTCCAAATCGCCCCTGACCGCTTCTCCGCTCTCTAATAAAGACGCCAGCCTGGCGGCTTTCCTCAGCGCTCCCTCTTTGCTCGCGCGCAGCAGCATGCTGGCCAAGCGCGGGTGAAGCGGAAGCGCTTCCATCCTCTTGCCCTTCTCCGTCACTTTACCCTCAGGATCAAGCGCTCCCAAGGAGACCAGCAGTTCCCTTGCCTGATCCATCGTTTCTTTTTTCGGGGAGACCGGCCACTTCAGGCTCTCATAATTCTTTTCGCCCCAGACGGCCAGGGAAAGGCAAACGGAACTAAGGTCGGCTCTCGCGATCTCAGGCTCCGCCGACTGCGGGCGGGAATTCTCCGTGCCTTTTTCCCAAAGCCTGATGACGCGGCCGGGAGCCGTACGCCCTGCGCGGCCCGTCCTCTGGATCACTGTTCCAAGGTCCGTGGAACGCGTTTCCAAGCGCTCGAAAGCGGAGACCGGATCGTAAACGGAAAAACGGCTGAGCCCGCTGTCGACCACGCAGCGCACGTTGGGAACAGTCAGGCTGCTCTCCGCTATGGCGCTGCTCAATATTACCCTTCTCATGTCTCCCGGGAAAAGGACTCTGTCCTGCTCCTCCTTTTTAAGAGAGCCGTGCAGAGTTAAAACTTCAATTCCCCAGATGTCTCCCAACGCTCTTCTCGTTCCTTCTATTTCCGCCAGCCCCGGAAGAAAGACGAGCACATCACCCTCCGCTTCGTTAAGCAAGCGTTTCACGGCGCGGGACGCGGCGTCTTCCAGCCTTTCGCCGTAATTGGGCGGCAGATACCCCACCTCAATAGGGAACATTTTCCCGGGGACGTTGAGCGCTTTGAAAGTGTTGCAGCGCTCCAAAAAAGAAGGGTCCGGCGTCGCGGACATCAGAAGAAGCCTGAGATCGGGTCTAAGGTTTTCCTGGACTTCCAAAGTCAGGACAAAGCCCAGGTCGTTTTGCAGGCTGCGTTCGTGGAACTCGTCGAAAATGACGACGGAATAATCCCTCAATTCAGGGTCGTTCTGGATGATCCTGGTGAAGACACCGTCCGTGACGATCTCTATTTTCGTGGCCTTTGAGACCTTCGTATCGAGCTTCGTACGGTAGCCGACCGTTTCTCCCGGCTCCTCGCCAAGGTAGCTGGACATGATGGAGCAGGCGGCCCGCGCGGCCAGCCTTCTGGGCTCCAGCATGATTATTTTCTTTGAGACGAAGGGCGCGTCCAGCAAAGCCAGAGGAACTAGTGTCGTTTTTCCCACGCCTGGCGCGGCCTCAAGGAGCAGGTTGGAAACCGACAAGGTTTCCGTCACCTGATCAAGGCGGCAAAAAATCGGAAGAGCCTTAAGCTTTTCCGGCCACTTCATTCATTCTCCCTCTGCGATAAGGAAAATTCGCAGCCGCAGTAGTTCTGGCGGTAGAGCCCGTATTCTTTCGACAACTCCACGCTGTGCTTGTATCCGTCCTTTTTCTTGAAGTCGAACTTCAAGAAATTTGGGAAAGCTTCCCCCACTTCGAAGAGCGTTTTGGAATTCTTGTAAGGGCTGACGGTAAGGGAAGTGGTGAACTCAAGCCCTCTGGCGGAAGCGAATTCATAAGCTCTCTTCAGGTTAAAGGCAAAACAGAGGCGGCAACGCTCACCGCCCTCGGGATCCGTTTCGTGGCCCTTCACGGCTTCCAGCCAAAGATCATGGTCCCAGTGGTCGCAGACGGCCTCCACGCCCAGGATGCCGGCCAGTTTTTTAACGTTTTCCCAACGCCTGACAAATTCCTCAAAAGGACTGATGTTGGAATTGGAATAAAACAGGATCGGCTTCTTACCGGCGTCCGCCAGGACGTAGCAGCAATGGCTGGCACACGGTCCGCAGCAGGTATGCAGAACGCACTTATCCATTGTTCTTTTTGTTTTCTATCTCCACCATTTTCCAGCGGCACTTCTTGCCGTTGGTGGTCTTGGGCAGATCGTCGACGAACTCCACTATCCTCGGGTACATGTACGGCGCGGTGTTCTTCCTGACGAAGCTCTGGATATCTTTTCCGAGGAGGAAGGAAGGCTCGAAGCCGGGCCTCAATTGCACGAAAGCCTTGACCACGAAGCCTCTCATCTTGTGCGGAACGCCGATCACGATGCTGTCGGCCACCGCTTCGTGCTGCTGCAAGGCTTTCTCGACTTCCGCCGGGCTGATCCTGTAGCCGGAGCTCTTGAAAACATCGTCGCTGCGCGAGACAAACCAGATGAAGCCGTCCTTATCCTTTATGCCGAGGTCGCGGGTGTAGTACCAGCCGTGATGGAAGACTTCCTTGTTCATCTCTTCCTCGTTGAGGTAACCGTGGAAAAGTCCCGGAGGCCACTTCCCTTCCATGCAGACGGCGATGTTGCCTTCCTTGTCCGGACCCAAGCGATGGCCTTCTTCGTCGACGATGTCGACGTCGAGACCAGGGATGGATCTGCCTAAGGATCCGATCTTGTGCTGTTCCCCGGGCAGATTGCCCAGAAGGATCGTGCTCTCGGTCTGCCCGTATCCCTCGTAGATGTCGAGACCGGAAAGCTCCTTCCACTTGTTGGCGTCGGGAATGCTCAAAGCCTCGCCCGCGGCGGTCGTCACTTTAAGGGAGGAGATGTCGTAACTCTTGACGTCCTCGGCGATCAGAAGACGATAGACCGTGGGAGGCGCGCAGAAGTTCGTGATATGGTATTTCTCGATGTTTCTCAAGATATCCTTGCCGTCGAAATGGCCCTTGTACTCGTAGACGAAAATGCAGGAGCCCGCCATCCACTGCGCTATGAAGGCGCCCCAGCAGAGCTTGCCCCAGCCGGTGTCGGTGATGGTCCACTGCAGGGATTCCGGAGTTTCCCTGTGCCAGAGTTCGCTGGTGGCCAGGTGAGCCCAGGCGTAGAGATAATTGTGCCTCACCATCTTCGGAAGCCCTGAGGTTCCGGAGGTGAAATACATGATCATCGGGGAAAGGATGGTGGTGTCGGCGGGATCCTTGAATTCAGGGGAGGCCGAATCGCAAAGCTCTCCCATATTCTTCCATTTTTCGTTTCCGCCGTCGTAGGATAAAAAGAGATGCACGTAAGTCAGATCGTTGCTGGCTTCGTCGAAGACGCCCTTGAGATTGTCTTCCGTGATGATGGCTTTGATGGGCGTCATGCCGCTGCGGTAGCGGATATCGTACGGCGTCAGTTTCGAGGAAACCGGAATGACTATGGCGCCGAGCTTCATGATCGCCAGGGCGCAGATCCACCATTCGACCCTCCTCGTCATCATCAAAACGACGATGTCCTCCCTCTGCACTCCCAGGGAGCGCAGAACGTTTGCGGCCTTGTTGGATTCCCTCGTGAAATCGGCGTAGGTCAAACGTTTCTCATTGCCGTGCTCGTCCAGCCAGATCATGGCGACCTTTTCGGGGTTCGCCTTTCCCTCGGCGTCCACGATGTCAACGGCGAAATTGAAGGGCCAGGCTGACTCTTCCTTTCTGTACCTTTCTAAGAAATCGTAATACTTCATAACCTTATAATTCCGGCGATAATAATACCCATTATTTTATTGTACGATAAAACTATTAAAAAGTAAATAGTTTCCCTTTCATCATTCTCCAAAGGGCCGCCTTTTGCTATAATTGTTTCGGTAAATAACCGCAACCAAGGAGATAACTATGACTTTCACCGAAGCTATCAAAAGCGTTTGGGACAAATATTGGGTGCTTGACGGCAGAGCCCGCCGCAGCGAGTACTGGTTCTTCGCCCTTTTATGTTTCGTCTGCTCCTGCATCCCCATAGTCAACATCATCGCCTTCTTCGTCTTTTTAGTCCCCGGCATCACCGTGGCCGTGAGAAGGCTGCATGACACCGGCCGCACGGGCTGGTGGCTGCTTCTCTTTTTCCTTCCCGTCATAGGCCACATCATTCTCATCATCTTCTACCTTATCGACAGCGATCCCGGCGACAACGAATACGGCCCGAATCCCAAGGGCGTCGGCCCCGGACCGGAACCGGAAATAGTCTCTTGAGAGCCTGAAAAAAGGCGCGCGGCCGTTTATGCTATAATTTATAAATATTATCTATAAGTTAATCAAAACGGCTAAAAAAATGACTAAATTCGAAAAAGCTCCGACTCTGCAGGAGATAATTTTCCGTCTGCAGAAGTATTGGAGCGATTACGGCTGCGTGATAGTCCAACCTTACGACCATGAGGTTGGCGCCGGTACTTTCCACCCTTGCACGTTCTTCGGCGTCCAGGGGCCCGACCCCTGGAAGGTCGCCTACGTCCAGCCTTCCCGCCGCCCGACCGACGGCCGCTACGGCGACAACCCCAACAGGCTTTACCAGCACCATCAGTTCCAGGCGATCATCAAGCCTTCGCCCGTGAACGCCCTGGAAGTTTATTTGAAGAGCCTCGA
>JAFYHD010000108.1 GCA_017539325.1 bacterium
CCGTGAGATACCTGCGTTACTACGCCGACAAATTCGGCGTCAGAAAAGACGCCGTCGGCATAATGGGCTTTTCGGCCGGCGGTCATCTTTCCGCCTTCACGGCCGGAAGCTGCAGGAAAAAACTTTACGCGCCGACGGACGATATCGACAAAGAGAGCGCCCGTCCCGACAATCTGGGCCTAATATACCCCGCTTACCTGGAATTGGAACCGAAGTTCGGGCTTCTGAAAGACCATCCGCCGACCTTCCTTCTCCAGGCCAGCGACGACCCGTATTTTCCGAGCCTCACAGCGTACGAAAAAGCTCTCCTCAAGAAAAAGCTTTCCCTGGAGTGCCACGTCTATCCCGAGGGCGGGCACGGCTTCGGCTCCAGGCCCTGCGGAAAAGCCACAGACAATTGGCTCGAACTTTATTTATCCTGGCTGAAAAGACAAACAAAATAAGCGAAACGAAAAATGTTTTCTGAAATCGTCAAAAAAATCATCTCGACTCCCGTCTATGAAGTCGCGAAAGAGTCGCCCCTGGACAAGATGTCCATTTTGAGCGCCAAACTTAACAACACCATCTTGTTGAAACGCGAAGACCAGCAGGAAGTTTTCTCCTTCAAGCTGAGGGGCGCCTACCAGAAGATCCACTCCCTCAAAAAAGAAGAGCTTGAGAGGGGCGTCATCGCGGCAAGCGCCGGCAATCACGCCCAGGGCGTGGCCCTGGCGGCCTCCAGATACGGCTGCAAGGCGACGATCGTAATGCCCAAGCCGACGGCCAGCATAAAGATCAACAATGTCAGAAGATTGGGCGCCGACGTCATAGTCTACGGCGACAACTTCGACGAAGCCTGCGCCTACGCGCTCGATCTGGCGAAAGAGAAAGGCCTGAGCTTCATCCATCCTTACGACGACCAGGACGTCATCGCCGGCCAGGGCACCATCGCTATGGAGCTCCTCAGGCAGAACCCCGAGCAGCTTGACGCCGTTTTCGTCCCGGTTGGCGGCGGAGGCCTTATTTCAGGTATGGCGAGCTACATCAAAACTTTCCGCCCGGAAGTGAAAGTCTTTTCTGTCGAGCCAGAGGGCTGCGCCTGCTGCAAGGCCGCTATGGACAAGTGTGAACGCGTCGTCCTGGACAAGGTCGACCTCTTCGCCGAGGGCGTCGCTGTCAAGCAGTTGGGAGCGCTTCCCTTCGAGATCCTGAAAGACAACCTCGACGGCTGCATCACCGTCACTCCAGAAGAGATCTGCGCGGCTACCCGCGACATCTTCAACGATACCAGGGCCATTTCCGAGACTTCCGGCTCCGTCGGACTGGCGGGCATCAAGAAATACATCCGCGAAAACAACGTGACCGGCAAAGTCTTCGCTACTGTTCTGTCCGGCGCCAACATCAACTTTGAACGGCTGAGAGTCATTTCCCAGCTGGCTGAGATGGCGGAAGGCGAAATACTCTTCTCCGCCAAACTGAAAGAACAGCCCGGCTCATTCCGCGCCTTCGCGTCCGCCATAGACGGCCACGACGTGACGGAGTTCAACTACCGCCATTCCGACGACACGAAGGCTTACGTCTTCGTCGGCATCAGGCTTGCCCCCGGACAAAGGCGCGAAACGCTCTACGCCAAACTGAACGATCTGGGCTACGAGATCTGCGACCTGACAGGGAACCTGCTCGCCATGACGCACGTCAGGTACATGGTGGGCGGGCACGCCAATTTGAAGGGCGAGGAGACGCTCTTCCTGTTCGAGTTCCCGGAAAGGGCCGGAACGCTGAAGACCTTCCTGGACGCCATGGGCAGCAAGTGGGACATCACGATGTTCCATTACCGCAACCTGGGCGCCAGCATAGGCAGGATCTTCATGGGACTGATGGTGCCGCCTGAAGAGAAAGGGCAGCTGGACGAAGTCCTGAAGAACCTCGGATATCCCTACACCATTGAGAAAAACAACCCCGCATACGAATGCTTCCTGAGATAAAATTTTAATTAAGGAATTAAAAATGAGCAAAAAGATCCTCAACACAGAGAAAGCCCCGTCCCCTATCGGCCCCTACAACCAGTCCGTTGAAGCCAACGGTTTCCTTTTCGTGTCAGGCCAGATCCCCATCGTCCCCGAGACCGGCGAACTGGCAAAAGGCCCGGCCGCCGACCAGGCCAGGCAGTCGCTTAAAAATCTCGGCGCCATCCTTGAGAACGCCGGCTTAAGCTTCGAGGATGTTGTGAAGACCACCGTCTTCCTGTCCGACATCAACGATTTCGCTTCTGTCAACGCCGTCTACGGGGAATGCTTCCCCAGCGACACCGCGCCGGCCAGAAGCTGCGTGGAAGTGGCCAACCTTCCCAAAGGCGTGGCCGTTGAGATCGAAATCATCGCCGCTTTGAAAAAGTAACGAGTGCCTTTATGAAAGC
>JAFYHD010000109.1 GCA_017539325.1 bacterium
CGCCCATCTCATAGAGTTTCCCGATGTCATGCAGCATGGCGCCCGCCAGCATAAGGTCGCGGTCCAGCTTCGGGTAAAGGTCGCTGAAAGCGTCGGCCAGTCTTACGACGCCCAGGGTGTGCTCAAGAAGCCCGCCCACGGTCGCGTGGTGCATGGCTTTGGCGGCGGTGTGCGTCTTGAATTCCTTGACGAATTCGGGATCTTCGAAGAAGGAGGCCAGAAGCTTGGCGACGAAGGGATCTTTCACTTTCGCGCGGTAGCCTTCCAGCTCTTTGAACATCGCCTCGCGGTCGTAGGGAGAAACGGGGCGCAGCGCGGAGAAATCGACTTCTTCGCCGTCTTTTACGGGACGGGCGTCGAAGATCTTCAGGTACGTTTTGCCCTCACGGGCGGCGACGCTGCCCGTTATCTTGACGATGGTGTTCGGCTCAAACACCTCGAAAAGCCTGTCCACGTTCTCGAAGTGCGAAGACCCGATGCTTCCCGAAGCGTCGGCAAAGCTCAAGCTGAGGTAAGGGTTGCCGGTCTTGGCTTCCCTTTTCTCCCTTTGCAGGACCACAAAAAAATCGTCTACCTTGTCCCCTTCGCGCAGTTCTTTTATGAATTTCCTCATGAATTATTCCTCGATGAATTCTTTGTAAACGGCAATAGGCGTCAGATTGCCCCAGCCCGCGAAATCGCTGCCGGCGCCGGCCTTTTTCGGTTCCAGGCACTGCTCGGGGGAGACGTTCTCCCAGACCGTCCCGGTCTTCAGATAGAGATTGAGGCAGGCGTTGTAATAGCGCTTGGCGAAATACTTCGCCTCTTTCATCGCGCCGTTCTCTTTCAGGCCTCTCAGGGCCATGTAAGTAGTGCAGGGCCAGTTCGAGCCGAGCCAGTAGCCGGTCTCCGGCTCATAAGGCTTTTCGCAGGGCGGAAGGCACGGGAAAGGCACCGGGCGGTTGAAGATCTTTTCGTCCATCAGGACTTTGATCACTCCGGGCAGACGTTCGGGCGGAACGACCTGGGCGATCAGCACCCAGAGTCCGCCAACGTGGTAACGCGGTATCGGTTTGCCTTTGTAGCTGTCGAAGTAGAAGCCCTTCTCCTTGTCGTAGCAAAGTTCGTTGATGGCTTTTTTCAGAGCGGCGTGGCGTTCCTTGAATGCCTTGACGTCCTCAGGAATTCCTATCGCTTCCGCGATGCGGCTCATGCACAAAGCGTTCAAGGCCATCTGCGAACTCATGTCGATCCAATCCATCTGCTTGTTCCAGGAGTAAAGCGGGTTCCCCGCCACTGCCTTGCCGAAGTGGTCGTCCAGGAGCCAGTATTCAGGCTTGAACTTGATGCCGCTCTCGATTTCGTCTTTCCAATTCTCCGGCATTCTGGGAAGGTTGTCCATGCCGCAGCCCAGGGCGTCGCCGAAGTAGAGGCCGTCCGGCTGGCGGTAAGTCTTTTCGCAGAAGAGATAGAATTTCTTCAGATTCGGATAAACTTTTTTCAAACGCTCTTTGTCCGTCTTGCCGTTGGAATAGAGCTCCCATTCCGCCCAGGACAAGAGCGGCGGATTCCAGGAGATCGGGTGGCAGCCGTTCCAGGCCGGCTTGCCGTCGTAACTGAATTCGCGGCAGATTGAGCCGTCCTCGGCCTGGAGGTTGTAGAAGTTGTCAAGGGAAGTGGTGACCGGCAGACTCATGTCGTACTTGGCCCACATGACGCAGAAGCAGGTGTCCCAGACGAAAAGGCCCGAGAAACCGCCGCCCGTGGCCAAGCGGGGCAGGATCTCTCTTTTCGGGGGATTGTTCTTAAAGGCGTTCTGTCCCTCCTCCATTTTCTTTCTGGCGATCTCAAAGGCGCCCTTGTAGTATTTTTCCTGAAGCTCTTTGGAAAATTCGCCGTTCACGACTTTTTCCGTGTCGGCGACGTAGTTGGTGAAAACTGCCATGGAAGTTCCCGTCCAGACGATTAAAAGTAAAAGCGGTAAATAACGCATGCTTATTCCCAGCGGTTGGTGACGGCGCTCTTCATCTGACCTTTTTCGTCATACTGGAATTTGACCGTCAGTTTGTTGGCGTTGTCCTTCATCTCCCACTCGCCCACGCGCAGTCCGCCCTTCATTTCGCCCTTGAGCTCCGAACCGTTCTCGGGGTCGCGCAGTTCCCAGATCCCGCAGCGCTCGCCCTTTTCGTAATTGCCTTTGGAAAACACGGAGCCGTCCGGCGCGTACATATAGCTGGAGCCTTCCTGGAGGCCTTTCTTGTAGTAGGTCGTGGCGGCCAGGCAGCCGTTGGTGGAATACTGCGTCCAGAGGCCCTCTTCCTTGCCGTCAACATACGAGCCCGTGCCTGATAGCGAGCCGTTGACGTGATAGCGCTTCCATTCGCCCGTAGCCAGGCCCTTCTCGTTGAATTCGCCTTCCGAGGAGCGTTTCCCGTTCTCGTGGTAATAGACCCAGAAGCCGACTCTGAGATCGTTTTTCATCTCGCCCTCGGCTTTGATTTTGGTGTTCGGATAGAAGAAGTACCAATATCCAACTCTTTTTTCCTTAAGCGTGAAGCCATGGACAAGCAGATTGCCGTTGGGATAATTGGCGGAGACTTCCTCCGCGCCATCGGGAGGCACGACCGGTTTGGGCATGCGCATCTCAGTCTGCGCGGGGGCCTTCATGGGAGGCTTCTTGTCAACGGCTTCGTTGAGAAGCGCGGCCGCGTCGAAATCCTCCCTTTTGGGAGCGTCCTTCGCGAACGCCAAATTGACGCAGAGGCAAAGGCAAATAAAAAGTGTAAGTTTATTCAGCATAACCGTCGAAAAGCTGTATTTCGTTAAAGCGGGAGCGCTGCCAGTTCAGGGTCTGGACGCACTGGAGCTTAATTTCGCTCACTTCCTGCCTGTCGAATTTATAAACGTATTTTTCCTGCGTGGCTTTGTAGTCGTCCTTTTTGCCGACTTCCTTCCATTCGCCGTCAGATCCTTTCACGCTGACGATGAAGCGCTGCCAGTCTTTTCCGTCGCTGAAGGGATAGAGGACGACCGTGTCGGCTTCCTTGGGCTCTTTCATCTTAACGACGGCTTCGCCCTCGTTCTTCTTGTAGCTTTCCCACCCGTTGTGGCGGTTAGTGAGACCGTCCGTCAGATAATAGCCGTCGCAGTCGAGGTAGCATTCCGCTTCCACCGGCTGATGATAAGCGAGGTTTTTGACTCTAGGATCGTAAGTCGTGAAGATGCTGGCCGGCAGACCTTCGCTGTTACGAAGGTTCGGCTGATCTGTCAAGCCTCTGCCGTAGCTCACGTATTTTATTTCCGGAAGCTCGGCGCTCGTCAGAGTCACTTCGTTCTTGCCGGTGATCTCAGCCGCGGCGTCCACAAACTTGCCGTCCGGTCCGGCGACCTTGAAGAGGTCGGGATCCTTGCCGTCCGCGGTTTTCAGTCCGTCGTAGACGTTGCTGAAATAAACCTTCGCTTCCGCGTTGCCAAGTACGACCTTCTGCATCACGGGGCTGTAGGGCTTCAGATCCTCGTAGCCGTAAACTTCCTTGAGCGCGAGGTTCGAGAGTCTTTCCGTCAGCTGGCGTTTCTTTTTCGGGTGGATGTCGCCGAGGTCGTCAACCAGGTCGTAGCTCAGAGCTATGCCGGTCTTGGGAATGTCCAGGGCCTTCATTTGGGCGTCTATGATGTCCGGCCTGTTCTGGTAGACCCCCGAGTGCGCCCAGGGGGCTATTTGGACGTAATAGAAGGGCAGCTCCTCGCTCCAAAGTTTGCGCCAGCCTTCCACCAGGGCGTGCATCTTGTAGTAATACGCGCGGGCGCAGGCGCGCTCGATTACTTCGTACTCTCCCTGGTACCAGAGGAAGCCCTTTATGGTGTAAGGGACCAATGGAGCGATCATCGCGTTGTAGATGGCGCAGGGATCGCCGGAACCGGGATCTTCCGGGAAGGAAGGCGGGTACTTGATCTCGTTGTGGCCCTTAGCCATTTTGTCCTTGAGATCATTGATCCAGTTCTGGGAATTCTGCACGAACCACCTGGCTTTGTCGAGGTACTCTTTCCTCTCCTTATAGAAAGTTTCTGAGTTGCCTTTCACTTCGGGATACTCGTCAAAAACTTCCGGCGGGATGTAAGCTCTGATGGGCGTGCCGCCCCAACTACTGTTGATGACGCCGACCGGGACGTCGAATTCGGCTCTCAGTCTCTGCGCGAAGAAATAAGCGATGGCGCCGAAACCGTTGAAGGCGCCTTCCCTCACAACTTCCGGAGAGCAGACTTTCCAGGTCGCGTCGATGTCGGTGGCGACAAGATACCTCGCCCTCACCTTCGGCTCGAAGACTCTGATCAAGGGATCGGTGGCGTTCTTTATCTCCTCTTCGCCGTTCTCTACGGCGCCCAATCCCATCTCCATGTTGCTTTGCCCGGAGCAGAGCCAGACTTCGCCGACCAAAACGTCCTTAATTTCTAGCTTCTCGCCCTTGCTCGACTTAATGGTCAGCGTCTGCCCTTCCTTTACGACCGGCATGGGATCCAGGTCGACTCTCCACAAGCCTTCGTCTGAAACAGTCGTCTGTTTCGTCTGATCCATGAAGGTCACCTCAACATTCGATCCTTTCGTCCCCTGTCCCCAAACAGCCACAGGCTTTCCCTGCTGAAGGACCATGTGATCGGAAAAGACGGTTGAAGTGGAAAGAGGCTGCGTGCCGAGGGCGACGCCGATGGAAACGAGAAAAGCGAAGAAAGCTTGCATATGATCCCTTAATTTTGAAAGGTTAAAGTTATCTTCTATATTTTAGCAAAAAAACACGCTTCTCTTTATAAAAAAAGCCCTTGTCATCAGGCTTTTGGGAAAACTTCCGGGAAGTTTTCTTCCAGCATGTCGACGATGAGAAGATCCCAGCTAATGAAGCCGCCTTCCTTGCCCTTGTTCATGTCGGCGTCGGGCGCCAAGCCGCCCCCGCATTCCGCGCAATAGTTTTCGTGCAGGCTGCCACAGTTGTGCAGGTCTTTCAGAAGCGTTTCGGCTAACCTTTTCGTGACTTCCTTTGCTTCCTCTTTGAGGCCGTAGCGATTCAGCGCGACAGTGTGAAGATAATTGGCGACCACCCAGACGGGGCCCTGCCAGTTGGAATACGGAACGATCATGCACTCGTTGTTGTAATCGGGGTCGTCCTGTGCGAGGCTTCTTACGCCGTAGCGGGAAAGCATTTTCCTATCCATCAGATGATCTTTCAAAAGCGCCCTGCCCCTCTCCTCGTCGAGGATCCCGAACGTCAAGGGAATGTAGTTACTAAAAGCGTTTCTTCTAACGATCCGCCCGTCCCTTCTCCTGTTCCAGAACATGTTCTCGTCCGCGTGGTAGAGATGCTCTATGATCTTAGCTTTCAAAGTTTCGGCTTTCTTTTGATAAAGTTCGGCCTTGTCAGCGTAACCCAAGAGCGAGGCCATTTCGGAAAGCGCGAGGTATTCCGCGTAGATGTAGGCGTTGACGTCGCAGGAAAGGACCTGGTTGACGTCCTCGGGCGAATCGCCGACGGCGGGGTTGTTGTCCGCGCCAGACATCATGGAATCGTACCAGAAGAAAAGGCCCGTCGGTTCGTCGCGTCTTACCTTTTCCCAGCGGAGAACTGTGTTCTCGACCTTCGGAAAAACTTCCCTTCCCCAGTCCTCATCATGGTTGTCCTTCATGGCCCTCACGGCGCCCCTGGCTAGGAACGGCTTCAGGATAAGGGAGGGATGTCTGATCACTTTCTCGTCGGCTCTCACGCAAGCGGGAGTGTCTTCGTTGGGGTCGAAGATGCTAAGAAAATTGTCCACCCAGTATTTCAGATACTGCGGCTTGGGCTCGCGCCTGCTGCAAAGGTGGTTGGCCATGAAGTAGGCGTCCCAGTCCCACTGCTGAGTATAAAAGCCGCCCGGTATGAGGTAAGGATAAGGAATGGCACCGAGGGCCGGCCTTATGATGTTGGGATAGCTGCTAAGCAGATAGTCGACCAGCTCGCGGTATTTTTCCATATTTCCTTAATTGCCTAAGTTGATTTTGCTCTTCGGGTAAGCGGTCAGCCAGAAGGTGGCGTAGACCGAATGGTCGTTGTTGTCTCTCAGACGGTAGGAAACGGAAGTGTCTATGCACTTCTTCCAGTTCTTGTACAGCGTGAACTCCATTTCCTGGAGGTCGCCCTTCTGGGCCTCGAAACGCATGTAGCTGCCGAATCCCCATCCTCTCGTGAGCTCTCTGGCCCAGGTCTTCTGCTGCATCTCCAAAGAGAGCCAGGGCGTGAAGTCGTCGAACCAGAAGCGGCCGCCCGCGGAAATGAGGTTGGAGTAATCGTAGAGATAACGGTAGCTGACGTTCAGGATAAGCTCGTCTTTCCTGCCTCTCAGCCAGCGCGGCAGCGAAGGATGAGAGAGGGCTTTCTGCAGAACGCGCGTGGCGTCCATGTTGGCGCCGAGGTTCGCGAACGTTATGCGTTTATACTTGTCCAGATCCCAAAGCAGGTCGCCCTGGATGTTGAGCCAGTCGGTAGGATCGGACTGGAAAGCGAAGCCCACGGCCGTACTGGCCTGGTATTCCCTGAAGGCCTTGCCTTCGGTATATTTCCCGCGGTACTTGTAGTGATGGCGGTAATCCTGGGACTTGTAAACTTCGTCGTGATAGTAACGCTGACTGATGTAGCCCGTGAAGTCGATAAGGTTGGCGTTGTTGCCCTTCCTTTCGATCTGGAAGGCGTTCCTGATGCCGAGGTCGGCGCCGGCGGCCAAGCCGGATTCGGTGCCGAAGGCCGCGTTGCCGAAGATCTTGCCCTTAGGCTCTATGAGGTGGCGGATCTTCTCGCTGTCGGACTGCAGATATTTCCTCATCAATTCGCCGGCGTAGGTGCCCTCGAGATTGTAAGTGCGGTGCAGCTTGAAGTTCACGTCGACGCCGCCGTAAGGCATGGCGCGGAAAAAGGCGCCCTCGTCCTGGGGACGGTAGGCGTCGATGGCCATTCTCGTATAGCGGTTGTAATCCTGGTTCCAGTGGTTGACCGGGAAGTTGACGGTCTTGTTCCTAAGTTTCAGCCTTCTGTTGAAGCCGCTCCTGGCGCTGGGATTGATCCTGCCGCGCTTCCAGACGTAGTCGTACTCTTCGCCGTCGTTGTAGTTGTTGATGTTGCCGAAGTCCATAGCGAAGCCGACGTACGGCTCGACGTTCAGGAAGTTGAAGAAGCGTTTCGGCATCGAGATCTTATGATCCGTCTGGGCCTGCCACATCGTGTAAGAGGCGTGCGCGTCCTGCTTGTCGCTCTGGACGTAGTGGTAGTAACCGGCGGTCGTCTTGCTCTCGTAGTAAACGGGGACTTTCAGAGCCGGAAGCTCCATTATCCTGCGCTTCCTGAAAACGTGCCTCAGTTCAGGCAGCCGCTCGTAAGTCGTGTAAAAGCTGTTGACCTGCTTGACAGCGTAGAAGCTGACTTCGTTGTCCTCGCCAATGGGGATAGTGAAGTCGAGCCAGGTGTCGCGCTGTCCGTAGCGGTTGTAATCTTCGCGGTAGAATTCATGCACGACGTCCATGTCCTTCATGACGTCGATCTGCCAGGACAAAAGGCCCCTGTTGAGCCAGCCGGCGCCCGGGCCGAAGGTCTGGACATGGTTCCAGAGGAAGCGGTAGCGGAATTGCTTTTCGTCCTTCTTGTTGTGCTTGTCCTTTTCCTGGATGAAGCGGCGCGCGGTGTCGTCGATGAAGAAGGATTCCCATTCGCCGGCGATCGTCGTGACGTTCGTGAAGACGACATTGTAAGAGCCGTCGAGACCGAAACTGATGCCGTGCTTGGAATAATAGCCGATGTGCGGCGTCAGCCTGAGTTCCTTGCTGTGGTAGACATCCAGCGCCAGATCAAAGAAGCCGCCCTTCCTGGAATCGTAGCCGGCCTTGACCTGGACCGGGAAGGGATTGTCGTCTTCGCTCGGCGTGTAGGTCACCTGCGGCAGCCACAGGAAGGGCACGCCCTCGAATTTCACAAGGCAGTTCCTGGCCGTGACGCGGCTCTGCTCCATGGGATTGTTGAGGTCCGGGACCGCGACGGTGATGTCTTTCGCCTCGAAGCTGTAGAGGGCGGACTTGTATTCCGGCGGGCAGGTGGTGCAGCGGCCGTCCGTCACGTGCAGGACGTTTTCATAAGGATCTTTTACGAGCGTCTTGCCGTAGATGTACCACTTCTTCTCGTACCAGCGGCCTTCCTCCATGTCTTTGAAATTGCCGAAGTCGACCTTGGCATGCGCGTTCTCGAACTGTCCGGCGTAGTTCTCGAGGTTGAAGATCACGTTCTCGCCCAGGATCTCGTAGCAGAAGGGGCCCATCTCGTTGTCGACCGCGATAGAGGTCTTGTTCATCGCTTCGTAAAGATCTTCGGGCGCTGTGTAAGTGACGCGCGTCCAGCCGGGAGAAGTCAATATCTTCGTCACCGTATTGTACTCGACGGAATCGGAATAGACTCTGTAGTCACCGTAAGCCATCACGACGTTTCCTGTGGCGCGCAGGATCGTGTTGCTCGTGTAGGAAAACTCCAAAGCTTCCACTACCGCCTGTTCCCCATCGGGCACAGGAGTGATGAACCAGGGCTCGGTTCCCAGGGCGAAATCAGCCGGCGCGCCATTGCCGGCTGCGTAGGCCGACTCTTCGGCGGCCGTAAGCGAAAGGCAGGCTAAGCCCATCGCCAAGATAAAACTCAATATACGATCACTCATGATATTCCCGAAAAGGGGGTGGAAATTTTAAGGCAAATTTTAGTTCAAAATTATATGGGTCATTCTACCATAGCGCAGGGTAAAAGTAAAGGTTGATTTTGAGTTCCCGAGCGTTTCCCAATCTAAGTCTCTACAAGCTAAAAAGTAAGACCGGCATCAAGCTAAGTGTGGACATTTTCGTCACTTTCCTGTGGATAAGCTGTGAATAGTTTGTTAGTAACCGGTTAAAAAAGCCCTTCCCCGGGACCCCTTTCAAATGGGAAAATATTTTCCCAATAAGCCTATTGATTTTTTTAAAAATATGGTAAAATGGAGACAACCACCATTAAATTAGGTAGCACCATGACAAAGAAATCTGAACGCACAAAAAAAGACGGAAACAAGATCAAACTCCTCTACATGATGGAACTTTTGCGCAGCTCGGCAACAGAAAAGCATCCCCTTACCATGGATGACATTACGGCCGAACTGAAAAAGCACGGCATCATGTGCGAAAGGAGGACCTTCGGCAACGACATGAGGCTCCTTATGGAGACCTTCCATGTGAAAAAGACCAAAGTCGGCCGCAAGAACGGCTACTACATTCTTTCCAGAGCCCTGAGCGACACCGAGATAAAGATGCTCATCGACACGGTCCAGGCGGCCTCCTTCCTCTCCGACAGCATGACGGAGTTCTTCGTCAAGAAGCTCTCAAGGATCGGCGGAAAAGAGCTGGCCAAGCGAGTGAGGGAAAATTACATCCTCTTCAATGTGAAAAAGCGCAATAACCTCGAGATATTCGATTCGGTCGAGGCCATAAGGCAGGCGCTGACGAAAGAGAAAAAGATCTCCTTCGTTTACAACGACCTTAACTATGAGGGCGAGCGCGTGGCGAGGAAAGGCGGCGAAAGGTACTTCGCGACTCCGCTTTCGCTGGTGGTCAACGACGACAAGTACTACTGCATGTGCCGCGGCGAGAAAGACGGGATCATCAAATTCCGCGTGGACCGCATGACCGAAGTTATGGTCGAAGAGAAGCTTTCCGCCAAGAAAGCGGAACTTGAGAAAAGGAAAGACATCACCAAATATCTGTCGGAAGTGATAGACATGTTCACGGGCGAGACCGAGAACGTGAACCTGCGCTTCCGAAAGGATCTCGCGGAAATGATCTTCGACCAGTTCGGCGAGAAACTGGAATGCAAGGAAGTCAGCGAAACGGAAGCCGAGACCGTCGTGTCCGTTTCCGTCGCCCCGACCTTCTTCAGCTGGCTCTCCACCTTCAGAGGCGGGATCAAGATCGCCGGCCCCATAAAGGTCGCCTCCGCTTACAAAGAGTTCCTGAATGACAACCTCGCGAACGCCTGAAAAAGACTTGATCGAGCATCTTTATTTTTGCCAAAAACAAGCGCGCCCGGTTGGGCGCGCTTGTTTTTTACAACCTCAGTTCAAAGAGCATTTTTTATTGAACTAAGAACACACGAAAACCGACTTGATTGCTGCCGTTGGCAAAGGGTCTGTCACCGCTGCGGTAAGAAGAGCGGCAGTATTGGGCGCTAAGCTTCCAGCCTCCGCCACGTTGGATACGGTTGCTTCCATTGCTTAAACCATTTGGATCGGTTGCATTTCCACCATACTCTCCAGACCAATCCAGGCACCACTCATACACGTTGCCGTGCATATCGTACAATCCCCAGGCGTTGGGAAGATAAGAGCCGACGGTGGTGTGCTGACTATATCCGCCTTTCCCATCATTTTGATTGTAACTGTAGCGACCGACTTCATTCATGTTCGCATCTTCGTTTGTGCCGGTCAGATTCTTCCCACTGTTCAAAGCTGTGGTCGTTTCCGCCCTGCAGGCGAACTCCCACTGCGCTTCCGTGGGAAGGTCAAAGCTTAAACCGGTTTTGGCGCGGAGAATGCCAAAGAACGAATCTTCGTCAACTTCGTTGCTAGCAGGCCAGCCAGCGCCTTTATCCGTTCCGCGGAGCATGTTGTATGAAACTCTTTCCACCGGCCTGGCGTTTCCTTGATGCTCAGAAGGGGTCGAGCCAGTGACCAATTCATACTGGTTCTGGGTCACCTCGAAAACGCCGGCATAGAACGGCTTCGTCAACGTCACTTTGTGCTGAGTTTCACCGTCCTTTCTTCCCACTTCGCCTGCAGGGCTTCCCATAATATACGTTCCTGCGGGAAGCAGACGCATGACCATTTTGGTGGTCTTGTAGTCGTCACTCCAGCCGCCAGATGGTACGTCACTGAGATAGCTTACAGGATAACTTGCGGCTTGGGTCCCGCCCGAAAGGTCTATGACCAGGTAATTACTTGCGCTGGAGATCGCCGTCGCTTCAACTTTGACTTTGAAATTGTCGACTTTGGTGGAATAAAAACTTTCATCCGGCGTCCAGACGGCTTCGTGCGTTCCGGCGCTGCAGAAGGTCTCGTTAAGGTTGGCAACTGACAAATGAAGCTCTCCCCTGTCCTGAAGATCGAATACAGTCGCGCCGTCATCCGTAGAGCCGTAGAACTTAACATCATAGATCGTGTTCGCGGCCGGGGTCACAGTATAGGTTATCGCTACGTCTCTGCTGAACGGCAGCATTTGCTGGAAAGCGACTCCGCTTACAACGTCGGCTTTGGCGCCAGTGGCAAAAGCAGACACGAGCGCCAAGATTGCAATGAGAGCTTTAACGCGCTTGCGAAGGAAGAGCGCGCCGGCAATGACTAGCAAAGCCAAAATTGCCGGTTCGGGCAGGATCGTAACAGAGCGTGAAAGCGATTTAGTTTCATACGAGCTGACGACCGTTTCCGTTATGGTGTAGGTGTCGTTCTTCGGCAGATCGGAAGCGGTGTAATCCCAGGTCGCATATCCTTCCACAGCCGTTCCGCTGTTGTCGGAAAAGATCGCGGCAGTCTTGGTTGAATCCGACTGATCGACCGCGCCGATAGTTAAGGAAACGGGAGTCCCGTCCGCCAAAGCGCTGCTGTAATACAAAGAATCGGTCGGACGTAAAAGGAAAGAAGCTTGTGTAAGCTCGCTTCCGTCGAAGCTGCCGGCCTGAGACCAGGCTTCGTCACAGAGCGCCGTCACGCAAAGAAGCGCGACAATGCTAAATAGAATCGCTTTTTTCATTATTTCTCTCCTAAAGGTTATATGGTTTCAGGTTGTACCTCGAATCCGCCGTTTGCATTATGGAAATACAATGTGGTTTAATTAAATACAGCACAATATTTTATCAAAAAGTCAAAAAAAAGCAACGATTTAGAAAAATTTCATTGTTTATGCGGATTTTGAGGGGCGCTTGCGATGCTTGGCAAAGCCCACTTGCAAATTAAAAAAATAAGTGCTAATATTTTCGGCGAACAATCGAGGAAACCATTTTTCATGAACGCTAAATTAAACTTCTGGTGGTGGTATGCTTTCACCGGGCTTTTTCAAGCCGGGTTGTTTCCTCGCAGCTGAAAGCAGACTAAAGTAGAAGTTGAAGCAAGAGGGCCCCGCTTGAAAAAGCGGGGCCCTCTTCTTTTTTCGCTTAACATTTAAACCTAAATAAAAAATTATGAAACCAAGTTTTAATGAATTCGCAAATATGGGCACGGGCGCCGAGTTCATCCCGGTCTGCCGGGAGTTCCTGGCCGACCTCGAGACGCCGGTCTCGGTCCTAAGGCGCTTTGCGGAGGAAAAGCACGTCTTCCTTCTGGAATCGGTGGAAGGCGGCGAGCGCTTCGGGCGCTACTCCATCATAGGCGTCAACCCTTACGGCATCTTCATGGTGGAAGACGGCCAGGCTTACCTCTCCTCTCCCGGCAAACCGAAAGAAGCGCTCGGTGAAAAGGGCAAAGGCTTTTTCGCGCTGCGCTCTCTTATGAAAGAAGCGCGCGCCCTGACCTATCCCGGTCTTCCTCCCCTTTTCGGGGGCGCCGTCGGCAGCCTCGACTACGAAGTGATGAGCGAATTCGAAAAGATCCCGCTGCGCGAAAAAAAGGAAGACAGGCCGGAAGCGCTCTTCATGCTGACGAGGGAAATGATCGTCTTCGACACGATGAAGCACACCGTCATGATCGTCGTCTCCGTAAGAAGAAACGATTTCAGCGATGCCGAGAGCGCTTATAAATACGCGGAAGAAAGGATCGCCGCCATAAGGGAGCGCATGACCGCCCCGCTGCCGGTTTCCGAACTGGAGCCTGAAGTCATGAGGTCCGAAGAGATCAAGCTGACGAGCAACATGACGAAAGAGGATTACTGCCAGGCGGTCGAAAAAGCCAAGGAGCTCATCGCGGAAGGCGAGATCATCCAGGTAGTGCCGGCTCAGAAATTCTCCGCGCCCGCGCCGAAGAACAGTTTCCAGATCTACCGGGCGCTGCGCCTCATCAATCCTTCGCCCTATCTTTTCTACATCAAGAACGGCGACCGCATCCTGATAGGCTCTTCTCCGGAAACAATGGTGAAATTAGAAAACGGCGCGGCGGCCATCCGCCCGATCGCCGGCACAAGGCCACGCGGCGTTGACCAAAAGGAAGACGCTTTGCTGGCTGACGAGCTTTTGAAGGACGAAAAGGAGCGCGCCGAACACTTGATGCTCGTGGACCTCGGCAGAAACGATCTCGGGCGCCTTGCCATGCCGGGCAGCGTGCAGGTGAAGAGCTTCATGCAGGTGGAGCGCTACTCGCACGTCATGCACCTCGTTTCCAACATCGAGGCGGAGCTTAGGCCGGAATACGACGCTTTTGATCTGGTCGCCAGCTCCTTCCCGGCCGGCACGCTTTCCGGCGCGCCGAAGATCAGGGCCATGGAGATAATAAAGGAGCTTGAACCGGAGAGACGCGGCGCCTACGGCGGCGCGGTCGGCTACTTCAGCTCGACCGGCAACATGGACCTCGCCATCACGATAAGAACTTTGGAAATTAAGGGCGGAACGCTCTCCTTCGGAGTGGGCGCCGGCGTCGTGGCCGATTCCGTGCCTGAAAACGAATATAAAGAGACCTTGAACAAAGCCGGGGCGATCATGAAAGCGCTGCGCTTCATTTCACAGGGGCTTTCGCTCTAAGGAGTAATTATGCTTTTCATACTCGACAACTACGATTCCTTCACCTACAATCTGGCCCAGTACTTCCAGATGCTGGGCGAGGATGTGGTCGTGAAACGCAACGACGAAGTGACGCCGGAGGAAGTTCTGAATTCCGGGCTAAAGGGCCTCGTGCTCTCCCCCGGCCCGGGGCGCCCGGAAGCGGCCGGCATCATGCCGAAACTTATCCCGATGATCGGCGACCTTCCGACCTTGGGCGTCTGCCTTGGCCACCAGGCGATCGGCTACTGCTTCGGAGGTGAGATCGTGCGGGCCAAGCGCCTCATGCACGGAAAGCTTTCCCCCATCACGCACAACGGGGAAGATCTCTTCCAGGGCATCCCGCAGCAGACCAAGGTCGTGAGATACCATTCCCTTGTCATCAAAAGGGAAACGCTGCCGGATTGCCTTGAAGTTACGGCCGAATCCGACGACGGCGAGATCATGGGCATCCGCCACAAAACTAAGCCGATCTTCGGCATCCAGTATCATCCCGAATCGATCCTGACGACGACCGGGAAAAGACAGCTGAAAAACTTCATAGAGATAGTAAACAAGGAGAAATAATATGCTGACTAAAGAAATAAACAAGGCCTTGGCGAAACAGAATTTCAGCGCCGGGGAAATGGAGGAGATCCTCTCGAAACTCGCTTCCAAAACGGAAAGCCCGGAGCAGATGGCGGCCTTCCTGATCGCTTTGCGAATGAAAGGCGAGACGGTCGAGGAACTGACCGGCGCGGCGCGTTTCCTCAGGCGCAAAGGGCAGTTCATCGACACCGGCGCGGCGGAAGTCATGGACATCGTAGGAACCGGCGGCGACGAATCGTATTCCTTCAACATCTCGACGACCTCCTCTTTCGTGGCGGCCGGCGCCGGCGTGATTGTCGCCAAACACGGCAACCGCTCCGTCTCAAGTAAGTGCGGCGCGGCGGACGTGCTCCAGGCCCTGGGCTTCAACCTCGAGACTTCCCCGGAAAGCATGGAGGAGAGCATCCGCGAGAACCGCATCGGCTTCCTCTTCGCGCAGAAGATGCACCCCATTCTCGGCAACGTGGCGCCTCTCAGAAAGGCCCTGGGCGTCCGGACGATCTTCAACATGATAGGCCCGCTTACGAACCCTGCCGGCGCGACCACGCAGCTGACGGGCGTTTACGACGGCGCCATTACGGAACTGGTGGCCGGCGCCCTTAGGGAGCTCGGCGTGAAGCGCGCGATGGTCGTGCACTCCGAGGACGGCATGGACGAGATCAGCTGCAACGTTCCCACCCGCGTCTCCGAATTGAAAGACGGTCTCATCAGCACCTACGATCTCGAGCCTTCGCTTTACCTTGAGGATTTCGAGGGCGGCAAGATCGGCGGCGGCGCTCCTGAGGAGAACGCCAAAATATTGCTCGACGTTCTGGAGGGCAAAGACCGCGGCGCCAACCGGGCCGTGACGCTCATCAATTCCGGCGCGGCCATCTACATCTACGGCTTGGCCAAGGATCTAAGGGAAGGCGTCAAGATGGCGGAAGAATCGATAGACAAAGGCTTAGCCAGACAGAAACTAAGTGAACTCGTGACGGCCAGCAAAAATGCGTGACATTCTTTTGGAGATAGCCGAAAAGTCGGCCCGCGGTCTCGAAGCGAAAAAGGCGGCGATCCCCGAAGCGGAATTGCTCAAGGCGATAGAGCGTAGGGAAAGAAGACCGCTCTCCCTCTACTCCGCTCTGAAAAGAGAAGGCGTTTCCGTCATCGCGGAGATAAAGAAGGCCTCGCCGAGCAAAGGCATCATCAAAGCCGACCTCGACCCCATTAGCTTCGCGAAAATTTACAGCGAAAACGGGGCGGCCGCGATCTCCGTCCTGACGGAAGAGAATTACTTTCTCGGTTCCTTGGAAACCTTGAAAGCGGTCCGCGAAGTAAGCGAGCTTCCCCTTCTGAGGAAGGACTTCATAATTGACCGCTATCAGGTTTTGGAAGCGGCGGCCGCGGGCGCCGACGCGCTTCTGCTGATCGCCGCGCTCTTGAACGACAAGCTTTTGAAAGAGCTTTTCGACCTCACTCACGAGTTCGGCCTGGAAGCCTTGTGCGAAGCGCACACAAAGGAAGAGGCGGACCGCCTCGTCGATCTCGGCGCCAAAGTTATCGGCGTGAACTGCCGCGACCTCAGGACCTTTAAGGTCTTCCCGGAAAAGTCGGAAGCGGTCATAGAGTCTCTGCCAAACGATGTCGCGAAAGTGGCGGAAAGCGGCCTTAAAACACCGGCCGACCTTAAAATGTACCCTGCCGCCGACGCTTTCCTGATCGGCGAAACGCTCGTCAGATCAAATGATCCCGGCGCGGCTTTGAGAGGATTCGTAAATGCCAGATAAATTTATAAAGATCTGCGGGCTCACCAACTGTTCCGACGCGAGAGCCGCCTATCTCGCGGGCGCCGATTACCTGGGCTTCATCCTGATCCCTGGAGCAAGGCGCGCCATAGATAAAGCGGAGTTCGACAAGATCGCTTTCGGCAAAAAGGCGGGCGTCTTCCTCAACGCGCCCATCGATTACGTGCTCTCCTTCAAGCTCGACGTCATCCAGCTGCACGGAACCGAGAGCGAGGAATACGTCGCCAAGCTGCGCCGCCAAACCGCCTGCGAGATCTGGAAAGCCCTGCCCATTGTTGACGCCGAGACCTTTGCTTTCGCGAGATCGGCTTACCAGGGCCTTACGCTATTGGCTGACGGCGAAAAGGGCGGCCGTCCCTGCGACCGCGTTCTGGCGGGCGAACTGAGCAAAATCAGGCCCACCATCTTGGCGGGCGGACTTACCTCTGAAAACGTGGGAGAGGCCATAGCGCTGGGAGACCCTGTCGGCGTGGACGTAGCCGGCGGAGTGGAAAGCGCAATAGACCCTAGGAAAAAAGACACAGATAAAATCAAAGCATTCATAAAAGAAGCAAGGAAAAACTTATGAGCAAAACTCACTTCGGACCTTACGGCGGACAGTTTGTGGCGGAAACGCTGATGCCCGCGCTGCATGAACTGGAAAAGGCTTACGCCGAGGCCAAATCCGACCCGGCTTTCAAAGCGGAATTGAAATCGCTTTTGAGAGATTACGTCGGAAGGACTTCCCCTCTCTACTTCGCCAAGCGCCTGACCGAAAAGATAGGCGGCGCGAACATCTACCTTAAGCGCGAAGATCTCAACCACACCGGCGCGCACAAGATCAACAACACCATAGGCCAGGCCCTTTTGGCCAAGCGCATGGACAAGAAGCGCCTGATCGCCGAGACGGGCGCCGGCATGCACGGCGTCGCGACGGCGACCGTGGCGGCGCTTTTGGGCTTCGAGTGCGAAGTCTTCATGGGCGAACTCGACATCAAGCGCCAGGCCCCGAACGTCCAGCGCATGCACGCCCTGGGCGCTAAAGTGAGAAGCGTGAGCTCCGGCACGGGGACGCTGAAAGACGCCATGAACGAGGCGCTGCGCGACTGGGTCGCCACCTTCCAGGATACCTTCTACGTAATAGGAACGGTGGCCGGTCCGCATCCCTACCCCGCGATGGTAAGGGATTTCCAGTCGGTCATCGGAAAGGAAGCGAGAGCCCAGTTCAAGAAGCTCTCCGGCAAACTGCCGGACCAGGTCATAGCCTGCGTCGGAGGAGGCTCCAACGCCATGGGCATCTTCCACGCTTTCCTGAAAGACAAAGATGTTGCCCTTTACGGCGTGGAAGCCGGCGGCAGAGGCTTGAAGACCAAGGCGCACGCCGCCAGCATCAATGGCGGCGAAGTTGGCGTTCTGCACGGCTGCAAGACCTACCTTCTGCAGACCGGCGACGGCCAGATATTGGACGCCTACTCCGTTTCCGCAGGCCTTGATTACCCGGGCGTCGGTCCGGAGCACTCCTACCTTCACGACATCGGGCGCGTAAAGTACACCGCCATAAACGACAAGGAGGCGCTCGCGGCTTTCCACTCTCTCTGCCTTTACGAGGGCATCATCCCGGCCTTGGAGAGCGCGCACGCCCTGGCCCAGGCGATAATAAACGCCAAACGTTTGGGCAAGGGCAAAAACATCATCGTCTGCCTTTCCGGGCGCGGCGACAAGGACATGGACAACATCGTGAACTACGAAGCGAAAATGAAGGAGAAAAAGCAATGAGCGGCAAATTGAGAAAGATATTTTCGGACGGGAAAAAGAAACTGGTGGGCTTCGCCTCCGCGGGCTGCCCGACCATTGGTGAAAGCCTGGAATTCATGGACGCGATGTTAGCTGGCGGCGTCGACGTGCTCGAGATAGGCGTGCCCTTTTCGGATCCGATGGCGGACGGCCCGACGATCCAGGCCTCCTCGCAGAAGGCCCTGGCTTCCGGAACGACCTTAAAGGACGTCTTCGCCCTCTGCAAAAAGCTGAGCCGCAAATATCCCGAAAAGGGCTTCGTGCTCTTCAGCTACTACAATCTGATCTTCCACATGGGGCCGGAAAAATTCGCGGCAGCCGCCAAGGAAGCGGGTGCGGACGGAATACTTATCGTTGACGTGCCTTTGGAGGAAAGACGCGAGATCAAGCCCGTCTTAGACAAATTCGGCCTCGACCTTATCCCGCTCGTTTCCCCCGCCACGCCCAAAGAAAGGGCAAGGGAGATACTGAAAGGGATAAAAGGCTTCGTCTATTACATCATCTACAAAGGCGTGACCGGCACGAGAACCAAGCTGCCTAACGATCTCAAAGACAAGATCGGCGAACTTAAGGAAGCGTCGTCCCTTCCCGTGGCGGCCGGCTTCGGCGTAAGCGACCCCGTAATGGCGAAGCGCGTCGCCAAAACAGCCGACGGAGTCGTCATGGGCTCCGCCTTCGTCAGGATCCAGCTGGACGGGGATCTAAGCTCCGCAAAGAAGGCCGCGAAGGCCAAAAAGCTCGCGGCCGACTGCAGATCCGCGCTCGATCAATAACGGTTGTTATTGCTGCGGTAGTAGTTGTTGCGGTAGCGCGGCTGATAATTGCCGCCGCCGCCGTTGTCGTTTGAGAAACGGTTGTAGCGGTAGTTCTTCTGGACGTTTTCCTTGAAGAAGATGACTTTCGTCCCGGCGATGAGATCGCCTATCCTTCTCAAGCCGATCAAAGCGAGGAAAGCCTCAAGGATCATGACCGCGTAGCCGGCTATTATGACAGCCTTTTCCGCCTCTTTGCCGAGCGTGCCTTTTTCATTCAGCGCCATGGCGGCGAAGATGACGACGACCGGGACAAGGATCGTCAGGTTTCTCAAAAAGGAGTGGAAGAAGCGGGGCTTCGGAGAGCGCACCGTGAAGATCTTAAGGCTGCAGAAGCGTTTTCCGACGCTGCGGCTGTATCCCCAGGCGTCGCGCATGATGACGGAGAAGAAAAACCACAAGCCGATGACGAAATACTTCA
>JAFYHD010000110.1 GCA_017539325.1 bacterium
CTGGCGGCGGACTTTGCGATTCCCTACGGCGGCCGCACCGCCAGCGATTTTTCCGATTACCTGGGCCGCGCCCTCAGCTATGACTTCTGACTTCGACATAATAGTCATAGGCGGCGGCCACGCCGGCATAGAAGCCTCCCATATCTGCGCCAAGATGGGCTTGAAAACGGCCCTTGTCACCATAAGTTTCGAAACGATCGCGCAGATGTCCTGCAACCCCGCCATAGGAGGGCTGGGCAAAACGAACCTGGCCTGCGAAGTGGACGCTCTGGGCGGCCTTATGTGTCTGGCCGCCGACAATTCCGGCTTGCAGTACCGCGTTCTCAATCTAAGCAAAGGCCCGGCCGTCAGGGCGCTCCGGGCGCAGTCGCAGCGCAGCGCTTATTCCGCCTACATGCAGACGGCTCTCAAGAACACCAAGAACCTTACGATCATTGTTGGTCTCGCGGAAGAGCTGACGACTGACAATGGCAAGCTTTCCGGCGTTCTCTTAGCGGACGGAACAAAGCTGACCGCCAAAAAGATCATCCTTACGGTCGGCACGTTCCTGAAAGGTCTGATGCACATCGGCAGGGAGAAGACGGAAGGCGGACGCCTTGGCGACCCTCCCGCCAAAAAACTCTCCGACTCTTTGAAAACTTTAGGCCTCAATCTCGGCCGCCTGAAGACCGGAACGCCGCCCAGGCTGCTGAAGTCTTCCATCGATTTTTCAAAGACCCAGCTTCAGCCCGGGGACGCTGATCCTCCCGCTTTCAGTTTCCGCTACAGAAGGCCGCCCGCGCTGGAATCTATCAACCAGCTGCCCTGCCATATCACGCATACCACCGCGGAAACGAAAAAGATCATTACCGAGAATCTCGACAAGTCCGCGCTCTACGGCGGCGAGATAACTGGCATAGGACCGAGGTACTGCCCCTCCATAGAAGACAAGATCGTGCGCTTCAAAGACAAGGAAACGCACCACGTTTTCCTTGAGCCGGAGGGCAACGACACCGAGAGCTATTATCCCAACGGCATCTCAACCAGCCTGCCCCTGGACGTGCAGGAAGCTTTCGTGCACTCCATCCCGGGCCTTGAGAAAGCTGTTTTCCTTCATCCGGCCTACGCCATAGAGTACGATTTTTCCGATCCTAGGGACCTTTATCCGACGCTGGAATCCAAGCTCGTTCCCAACCTTTATCTGGCCGGCCAGATCAACGGCACTTCCGGCTACGAGGAGGCGGCCGCACAGGGGATAGCCGCCGGCATCAACGCCGCCGCGAGCTTAAAGGGACTCCCGCCTTTCATCCCCGCGAGATCCGACGGCTACTTAGGCGTCATGATCGACGATCTTGTGACGCTAGGCGTGGACGAACCGTACAGGATGTTTACCAGCAGGGCGGAGTACAGGCTGATATTGAGGGCCGACTCCGCCGTCTACCGCTTCGCCAAGACCTCCTCGGAATACGGCCTCATCGACAAAGCGGAACTCGACAAAATCGCGGAAAAAGAGCAGAAGATCGATTCCGAGCTGGAGCGCTTAAGGGAAAAATATTACGACGGAACGCCCATGATCAGAGTCCTGGGCCGCCCGGACATCACGCATGAAGAGGAAAATTCGCTTAGGAAAGACTTAGATCTCGAAAACTGCGATGATTCCATTTGGGAAGAGATTTTGATACGCTGTAAGTACGACGGCTACATAGTAAGAGAGGAGCGCCAGGTGGCGCGCGCCAAAAAATTCGACCGCAAACGGATCCCCCCCGACTACGACTACAAAAACGTTCTGGGGCTTAGGATCGAGGCGCTGCAGAAATTCACAGCTGTGCGCCCGCTGACGGTCGGACAGGCGGCGCGCATTCCCGGCATAACCCCCGCTGACGCGGCGCTTCTGGCGGCTTACCTTGACGCCAAGGATAAGGAGAAGTAAATGTATTATTCATGGGCTGAAATTAACCTGAACGCTTTTCGCCACAATGTCGAAGCCTTGAGGAAGATGCTTCCCAAGGGCACGAAGATACTGCTGCCGCTTAAGGCCAACGCCTACGGCCACGGCCTGGAAGCGACCGCCAAAGCCGCTTTCGAATTCGGCATCGACTGGCTGGGCCTGGCGACCTGCCGCGAGGCTCTCGAGATCCGTTCCTACGTTCCCAACGCCAACATTCTTGTCCTCGGTCCTTCCGAACCGGACGACGTCAGGGTGCTTTCCATCCATAACATCACGCCGGTATTGGTCGACCTCGACAACGCCCGCGCCATGAACGAGAGCGCCAGACATTTCGGCATGCCCTTGCAGGCGCATCTTAAGATCGACACCGGCATGGGAAGAGTCGGCTTCCGCTACGACAAACTTGATGACATCTTAGCCGCCACCAAGCTCAGCCACATAAACGTCACCGGCATCATGACGCACCTCGCCATGGCCGACCATCCGCTTAGCGAACTGACCATCGACCAGCAGAAGCGCTTCCAGGAAGTACTGCTTTATCTTTTCAAAAAAGGAGTGTCGATTCCCTTAAGGCACATGGAAGCCAGCGGCGCCGTCCTTAACATCGACAACACCGGCTACAACATGGTCCGCCCGGGCATCCTTATCTACGGCGGATATCCGCTTTCCCAGGCCGAGAAAGAAAAGCTGCACGGCACGACGCTTGAGCCGATGCTCAGCTGGAAGACGCGCGTGACGCAGATCAAGAAAGTTCCCAAAGGCCAGTCTTTAGGTTACAACGCCGTCTACACGACCACCCAGGAAACTTACATCGCGACCATCGAAGTAGGCTACGGCGACGGCTACCGCCGCATCCTTTCCAACCGCGCCGAAGTCTTGATCAAAGGCAAACGTTATCCCGTCAGGGGCATGATCAGTATGGACCAAACCACCATCGAGCTCGGCCCGGACGAGCCAGTCGTCAAGCCCGGCGACGAAGTCGTCCTTTTGGGCAGGCAGTCCGGAAGCGAGATCACGGTCCAGGAAATGGCCGAATGGATGGGCACCATCACCTACGAAGTCTACACATCCATATCGGCCAGGGTAGAGCGCCGCTACATGTTCAACGGGAACCAGCTCTACAATTTCGTCTTCAGCAACTTCGGCCTCATGGGCAACGCCACCTTCCTGTAAAACAAAAAAACGCTCCTCAAAACGAGGAGCGTTTTTTATGGAGCGGGCGATGGGGCTCGAACCCACGACCTCGACCTTGGCAAGGTCGCGCTCTACCAACTGAGCTACGCCCGCAAGAGAAGAGAAAGTACGGTAATGGTATCAAAAGAGCGCCTGCTATTCAAGCGCAGATACGATTGGTGCCGAAAAGAAGACTCGAACTTCCACAGGGGGATCCCTACTACGACCTGAACGTAGCGCGTCTACCAATTCCGCCATTTCGGCACAAATCGTATGTTGGAGTATTGTATTAGAAACAGGTCGGAAAGTCAAGGGTAAATATGTGTTGAATGAAGACCAAAAAAATGGTATAGTGCTATAAAAAGAGGATACTTTATGAAAAAACCGCTTGCTTTGCTTTTACTGGTTCTTTGCGTCGCCCTGCCCGGCCTGGCCGAGCAGGAGCTTAAGTACATGGCTTACAACTTCTATTCCGACCCTCATATGCATGAGACCAGCGGGAAATTTGACTCTTTCATGATCGATTTCATGGCCGAGAAAACGCCCCTTTCGACTTACTGGGCGATGGGCAATTTCTCGCTGGACGTGAAGAGCGAGAAAACGCAGAAGGCTTTCGAAGGCATCAGGGGCGTGCACGGGTACTGCGGCGTGCAGAACTCCGACCGCAAAGTGGGCATCATTTCTTTTTGGGAGGCGAAATACAAGGAAAACGGCGAGGAAAAGCTTCTGCATGCCCAGAGGATCTACCCGGAAGGGCACAGCAAGTTCGCCCACGAGGGCGAAGGCACCAACTGCATCCAGCCCTTTGACTGGGCGTCTGGGCAGTGGTACCGCATGCTGCTCCATTCCTGGGACGACATCGAGACCGGCAGGACCTTCGCGGGCCTCTGGTTCCAGGACGTGAAGACCGGGAAATGGCATCTCTTCTCCTACTTCAACACGCTTCTTTACAATTCCTGCTTCATAAGGAACGTTTCCCAATTCATGGAAAACTTCTACGGCGGCGACGTCAGGACGAACTGCAACGTCGAGCGCAACGTTTTTTTCAAGAACATGTACGTCTTCGACCACGAGAAGAAAGACTGGGTCTCCATCCACACCACGACTTTAAGCTACGGCGACGGCGGCGGCAAGCTCGAGCACCAGAAGAAATACGGCGCGCACACCTTCGGCGCGACGGAAGAGCATTTCTGGGGCCTCACGGGAGGCAGGGTGGAGGACCAGGCCGCCTATGAGGAAGCAGCCGTAAAGAGGTCGAAGCACACCATCAGCCAGCCCGAAAAACCGGAGCTCGGAGAGCCCAAGATCGCCAAGCTTTCGCTCGACGGGAAGAAGAAGCTCACCTGGGATCTCACCGAGCAGTCGACTCCTCAGCTGGCTTACCGGGTAAGGGCCGTCAACGCCAAAGGCAAGGTCGTCTTCGAGAAAGCCGGCACAAGGCCCGAGGTCAAGTCGATCGCCCTTCCCGCCATGAAGAGCGACGCTTTCAAGGTCACGCTTACGATAGTGGACGTTTTCGGAAAAAAGACCGAAGCGAATTTTGAGACCGACCTCTACAAAGCCGCGACGAAAAACGTCGCGAAGAATTAAATTCCCAGATATTCCCTGAATTGGGCGAGCTGTTCCTCCGTCGGGATCCATTCGGATCTTCCGCCGCCGCGTTTCAGGAGGAATTCGGATTTCACGCCGCCGAAGGCGTGGTAGGGGATGACTTCAGGCTTCACGCCGCTTCTAATTGAGCGGCAAAGCCCGGCGCATTTTTCATAATGGCGTTCGTCGCTGTTTACGCCGTTCACCAGGATGAAGCGCAATTTTATTATCGCGCCCAGTTCGTCGGCTTTCCTCAGGTTTTCGAGTATCGTTTTATTCGAAACGCCGGTGAACTTTTTGTGCCTTTCGTCGTCGGTGTCCTTGATATCCCAAAGGAAAAGATCCGTCGCGGCGACGGCCGGAGCGAGAAGTTCCGGAGGAAAATATCCGCAGGTGTCCAATACCGTGTTGAGGCCTTTTTCCCTGCAGCGTAACAGAAGATCGACGGCGGCGGGCTGGAAGAGCGGTTCGCCTCCGGACAGCGTTATGCCGCCGGATTCCCCGTAGAAGGCGAGGTCTTTTTCAGCTTCCGAGCATATCTCTTCGACTGTCATCACTTTTCCGCTGATCTGCAGGGCCGAGGAGGGGCAAATTCCGGCGCATTTGAAGCAGGATACGCATTTGCTCTTGTCAATATGATGCCGGCCTTCGGAAAAGGAGTGCGCGCCTTGTTCGCACGCAAGGCAGGCCTGGCAGTTAAGGCACTTTTTGGCGTAGTAGAGAAGTTCCGGCGAAGCGTTCTGCGTTTCGGGATTGTGGCACCACTTGCAGCGAAGAGGGCAGCCTTTCAGAAACACCGTGGTCCTGACTCCCGGGCCGTCGCGCATGCAGAAGCGCTGGATCGCGCTTACTGTAAGTTTTGCTTTAGCGTCCGCTTTCATTCTGATCGATTATCATGTCCTGCCATTCTTTGTTCAGCGTCACGAAGCGCGCGTTCCAGCCGGAAACGCGCACCGAGAGGTTCTGGTGGCTCTCGGGTTCGCGCTGCGCTTCCCTAAGTACGGAAACGTCCACGACGTCAGGCTGCATAAAAAAGCCGCCCAAAGTTACGAAGCCGCGCATGAGCGACACTAGAGCGTCCAGCCCTTCCTCTCCTTTGACGAGCGAGGGCAGAAGCTTGATGTCAAGCGCGGCGCCCGTCGGCACCCGCTTGAGGTCGCACTTGCAATACGATCTTATGACGGCGGTCGCGCCGATATGATCGCTTCCCGGGGTGGGGGAGGCGTTGGCGGCCAAAACTTCCCCGGCCTTGCGTCCGTGCGCGCAGGCGAGGCGGCGCTTCGACCATTGCAGCTGCCGCCCGAAAGTGCTGACGCCGCCCGGAAAGATGTAGCCTGACCTGTTGTTCAAGGCGTCGCAGCCGTCCGCGAAATCGTTGAGGAGGCGCGCGCAGAGTTCGTCGACCTCGTCGGAATCGTTTCCGTAGTAGGCGTACTTGTTCCGGGCGAGGACGCGCAATGTTTCATGGCCCTCCCAGTTGGAGGCCAGTATTCCGATGAGCTCAATAAAACTGACAAGCTTGTCGTCGAAGACCAGCTTTTTCACGGCGTAGAGGAAGTTCACCGTGTCGGCAAGGCCTCCGATGTGCGGGGAATAGACGTTGTACACGGGCCCGCCTTCAAGGTATGACAAGCCCTTTTTTAGGCAGCCTTCCTCGAAGAGAGAAACTACCGTGCAGGGTTCGTCCGGCTTGAAATTGAGCTTATCCTACAGCAAGTCCTCAAGGAAGGCTTTGAGGTCCTTCACGTAGGCCGAATAGAGTTCCTCGAAACTTTTGAAGTCAACGCTGCCGTCATAGCCCTTCAGCGTCTTTCTTTGCAAAAGGGCAAGCGAGTCGAAGGGGTGGTAGGTGAAGAATGTCTTGCCGGGAACTTGCACTTCCCAGCAGCCGTCGTTGGCGAATTTTACGGCGTCATGTTTCGGGTATCCGTAATCAAGAAGCGACCTGAGGATAAGCTCCTCGTTGTAAACCGCCACGATGCCGCCGCCGAAGCGCATCACTTCGGCCACGCGCCTCAGAAGTTTTTCGTCTGTTGACCGGCTTAGCCTGACCGTAACGGGGAAATCGCTGATGCCGGTCTCCTCGACGATGTCAAGGACAAGGTAGGTGACATCGTTCGTGACGTCGCGCCCGTTCTCGTCCGTTCCGGAGAGCACGATGTTCTGGTAATGCTGGGCGTCGCCGGAACCGTAGTCGCCGCCGCAGATCCATTCGCAGCCCTTGATGAAGAGGTGGGCTAAGATCTCCCTGGCTTCGTCAAGCGTCAGCTTTCCCTCTTCCAAGTCTTTTGTCAAGAGGTCTCCCAAGAGAACGTCGATCCTCCCGATGCCGGGCCAGTTGCCGCAGAGCCTGAGGAAGGAGAAGGTGAACCAGAGGGATTGCACGCCTTCGTAAAAGCTTTCGGCGGGGGAGAAGGGGACGTGCAGAAGATTCTCATAGTTTGCGCGGTATTCACTTTTCCCCTTAAGGGCTTCGAGATAGCGCTTGTGATAGATCCTGAAGGCTTCCAGGCAGTTGAGAGCGCTGCGGCAGAAGAGCTCCCTTTCGGTGCCCTTGTGTTTTTCGAAGGCGGCCTTCGCCTGTTCCTCGATATGTCCTACCCCCTTTTTTACGACGGTCTCGAAATCGACGGTCAGGTGGCTGACGCTCCCGAAAAGCGTTTCCCCATCGCAAAAGGCCGGGACCAAATGGTCTATGGC
>JAFYHD010000111.1 GCA_017539325.1 bacterium
AGTCGGTAGAGCAAAGGACTGAAAATCCTTGTGTCGACGGTTCGATTCCGCCCCTCGGCACCACCCATTAAAAAGCCCCGTCTTTCGGCGGGGCTTTTTTGTTTTTTTATTCAGCCTTAACTATTTGCGAGCAGGCTTTCAGCATTCCCACGACGTCGGAGAGGTTCGCCGGCACGATCATGGTGTTGTTCGTCTTGGCGAGGTGCCCGAACTGGTTGAGGTAATTCTGGGCCAGCTGCATGTTGACGGAGGTGAGGCCGCCGGGCTCGGAGAGGGCCTGGGCGACTTTCCTGATGCTCTCCGCCTGGGCCTCCGCCACCAGAAGGATCTCTTTGGCCTGGCCTTCCGCGACGTTTATTCTCCTGGCGCGTTCGCCCTCGGAAAGGGCGATGGCCTGCTGGCGTTCGCCCTCAGCGCGGTTTATCTTCGACTGGCGTTCGCCCTCGGATTCCGCGATCATGGCGCGTTTCTCGCGCTCGGCCCTCATCTGTTTCTCCATGGCGTCGCTGATCGTGCGGGGAGGAGTGATGTTTTTGATTTCATAGCGCGTGACTTTGATGCCCCAGGGGTCAGAAGCCTTGTCGACGGCCTCCACGATCGCGGAGTTGACGGTCGTCCTTTCCTCGAAGCTGCGGTCAAGGTCAAGCTTGCCCATTTCGCTTCGCATGGTGGTCTGGGCCAGCTGCGTGGTCGCGAACATGTAGTCGTCGATGCCGTAGGCGGCTTTGGTCGGCTCCATCACCTGAAGGTACAGAACGCCGTCGACGTCAACCATGATGTTGTCTTTCGTGATGCACTGCTGCGGGGGAACGTCGATGGCCATTTCCTTCATGGAGAGCCGGTAGGCCAGCCTGTCGACGAAGGGGATGATGATATGGAAGCCGGCTTCCAGCGTCATGCGGTATTTTCCCAGACGCTCCACGATGTAGGCGCTCTTCTGTGGGACGATCACAAGAGCCTTGCAGATTAAAATTATGACGAAAATGACTAGAATGGCGATGAGTGCGGGATGCATATTATCTCCTCAAAATTTATTTATTGATTGTTTGCTGTAGTAGGTTATTTTTCAAGGGAAAAGACCCACTGGTGTTTTTCCCTGACGTTCAGGTCGGGGATGAAAACGGAATAGCATTTCTTGTTTTCGTCGTAGCTGTCTTTGCAGTTCTGGCTGCCGAAGACCGAGTCGGTGGGTTCGCCGGCGAAGTAGAGGTCTATCCTTATGTTTCTCTTTTCGGGCATTCCCTTGAAGCCGCCTTTTATGGGCTCCTGCGTGACGACGACGGTCTTGCCGTCGTCCTCGAGCCTGATGGGAAGTCTTGAATAGTTCTTGTCGTAATCGAGCGATTCGCCGTCGTCCTCGTAGATCTCAATGTAATCGTTGCCGCCGGGATAGACCGCCAAAACAAGAGGATCCGGAAGCGACGTTCCGACGCTCTCGACGTAGTCCATATTCGGGATGATCGATCCCGCGCGGACGAAAAGGTTGAATTCGTTGAGCGCCACCTGTTTCTTGATGGGCTTTCCGCCTTCGAATTTTTCGCCGGTCGCATAGTGGTAATACGTTCCCTTGGGCAGCTTGAATTTCATGAATCCGCCGGGGGTGCCGGCCGGAGCGAAGAAGAGCTTGTCGCCGATGAAATAGGAATGCGTGAAGGAGTACGCTTCCTCGTCATCTGGGAAGAGGAAATAGACCGGGCGGTGGATGGGCATGCCAGTTTCGTAGGCGTCCCTGGCCAAATGATAGAAGTAGGGGACGAGCTTGAGGTGGAGCTGGTAGGCGTCCCTTATGATCTTTTCGGTCTCTTCGTTGTAGTTCCAGGCTTCCCTGATGCCATGGTCGCTGTGCACTCTCATGATGGGGCAGAGCGCGCCCATTTGCACCCAGCGGACGAAAAGCTCGGGGGAGATATGCCCGGGATGGAAGCCCGTTATCTCGCCCTTGAAGCCGCCGAGATCGTGCGAGAAGTAGCTCATGCCTTCGTGGGCGGCCCTTCTGTTCACGTCGAACTCGTAGTTAAGGACCGGCCAGTGCGAGGCGGTGTCGCCGGAGAAGTAAGCCGGGTAGCGCTGGGAGCCCAAGCCCGCGTAACGGTTGAGGGCGATGGGGCGTTTGCCCTGCTTCAAGTGATGGCGGAACATCAGCTCGTCCATCCAGAGATTGAAATTGAAGTGCGGCATAATGCCCTGCCAGTTGTCTTCCCACCAGAGGTCCACGCCTTTTTCGTCGTTGGGATCGTAGGTGTATTTTTCAAAGGCTTCCCAGACGTCCTTGTCAAGGTAATCCATGGCGAACGAATCGCCGCCGTGCCCGCGGTTCCAGATGGAGATGCCCATCTTTTCCCGGAATTCCTTCCAGTCTTTCTGGGCCAGCGGGGGAGGATTCTGGGGATCGATGCCTAAGCTCTGCGCCATCGCTTTGAAGGCTTTGTCGTTTTTCGGGATGCCTTCCGAGTGGACGTTCAGGCCAACCTTAATGCCGTTTTCATGGGCCCATTTGAAGAAACCTTCGGGATCAGGGAACTTCTCCTTGTTCCATTCCCAGCCGGACCAGCCGTTGATGTGCCAGTCCATGTCCACGATGAGGACGTCCAGGGGCATTTTGCACTCCCTGTGTTTCTTGACGACTTCCTTGATCTCGTCGGCGGTGTAGGGATGGAAGCGGGAGTACCAGGAGCCATAGGCCCAGCGGGGGAGCATGGGGATTTTTCCGCAGAGGGCGGTGAATTCCTTAAGCGCGTTGCCGTAATTTCTGCCGTAGCAGAAGAAGAAAAGGTTCTTGTAGTTTTCCCTTATGTCGGTGTCGAGCCATTCCTTTGCGCGGTCGTACATGTACATCCAGCTCTCGTCGAGCATGAAGTAGCCGGCTTTGGAGACCGGTCCCGGAGGGGCGGTCTTGGCGACGTCGCAGATATCCTGCATTTCTTTGGGAAGTTCGTCGTAATCCCTGAACATGCACCAGAGGTCGTTCCCGACTGGCTGATAGTCGATCTTGTTGGCGTTCTTATAATCGTGGAGCGTGCTGGAGATGTAGAGCAGTGGGAGTTCGCCGTAGCGCTCGTATTTCCAGTCGCCGCCGGGGAAAACTTTGCCGTTCCCGACCATGGCGTCGTAGACGTGGTCCATGCCGACGACGGCGCCCAGGTTCTCGGGATCAAGGTCGCCGTAGCGCCATTCGCCCTTCATGCCGCCGGATTCCCACTCGATCTTCAAGTTTTCTTTCGTCAGTTCCGGGCCGTCTTTGTAGAAGATCTTGAGGCAGGGAGTCCTGAGGGCCACGCCGCCTTTTATGAACTTCACTTCGTCGAATTTCTTAGGCTTCGGCATGGAAAGCGTTCTAAGGGTCGGGCGGTCGTCAAATTTGCCTTCGGTATCGAATTCAATTCTGACCATGGCGTCGGAAAGACGGGAGAAACGGGCGTTGCCGCAGCGCACGCTTTCATTGGGTTCTTTAATTGTTTCGCTGGCGTTCATAAGGCAGGGCGCTATAAAAAGCAGAGGGAGATAACGTAGAAGTTTTAGCTTCATTATTTATCCTGATGGGGGATTAAGAAGGGGCGCTTGGAGTAAACTTTACAGTTATTCAATGATATTGATTTATTGGTAAAAACGCAAGTTGATAAAAGGGGCGAAAATCAAACTCTTCCCCATAAAATGTGCGGCGGTTTTTGTGGTAAAATATTCAACTGTATGTTCGTGGGTAAGATCAAGGGATTTATTGTAAATTTCGGCCGGGCCTTCCAGTCCCGCAACTACCGTCTGTTCTTCATTGGCCAATTGGTTTCCTGCACCGGAAGCCAAATCCAGGCGGTGGCCATGGGCTGGCTCGTCTACGATCTTACGAATTCCAAGACGATGCTGGGAACGATCCTCTTGCTTTCCCAGGCGCCCGGTCTCATATTGAGCCCCGTGGCGGGGATACTGATGAGCCGCTTCAACAAGCGCCGCCTTCTCATGACCGTCCTGGTTTTGTCTTCCCTGCACGCCCTCACTCTTGCCATACTTACCCTGACGGGAGTCATAACGCCCGCTCTGCTGCTCGTTATGGCGGCCTTCATGGGCATTTTGACCTCGATCGAGATGCCGACGCGCCACAGCCTCATCTATTTCATGGTGAAGGAGCCTTCCCACCTTGGCAACGCCATCGCCCTGAACTCCATGATCTTCAACCTGGGGAGATTGGTCGGCCCCGCCATCGGCGGCTTCGCCATCAGCCTAATAAAGGACAACTGGGGGAGCGCTCTTTCCCAGGGGACCCTTCCCAGCGACGTTCCTTCTCACATCGGCGAAAGCTTCTGTTTCTTTTTGAATTCGCTCTCCTATTTCGCGGCCGTCATAGCGCTCCATCTTATGGATTTCGTCCTGCCGGTCTACGAGAAAGGCAAGAACGCCGCCCACGATTTCTGGGAGGGCCTTAAGACAGCCTGGACTTTCCCGCCAGTTAGGGTGGTCCTTCTTACGCTGGCGATGCTCGGATCCACGGCCATCACCGCCAACACTCTGACTCCCGCCATCGCCAGGGATATCCTGCACGGCGATTCGCGTTTTTTGGGCATGCTCCAGAGCTCTCTGGCCCTGGGCGCCATTCTTTCCGCCGGCTACATGGCGAGCCGCTCCACGCTGAAATATTTCAACTATCATTTCATCGTGGCGACGCTCTCCTGCGGAACGGCGCTTATGATCTACTCCTACTCCTCGAGCCTTAAGCTTTCCTGCTTCGCCATGTTCCTCATGGGCCTGGGTCAGATCCTGCTTTTCTCCTCTACCAACACGCTCATTCAGCTCATCGCGCCGCACAAGTACCGCGACCGCTTCATCAGCTTCTACGCCGGCATTCTTCTCGGCCTTGTTCCCCTGGGCTGCCAGTTCACCGGTTTCCTGGCCGACCACATCGGGCTTAGGGAAGCGGTCAGAGTTTGCGGCGTCTGCTCTTTCTTAGTCATGATCTGGTATCTTTTCAACCGTCACCACATCAGGGATCACGAGTATCCCGCCACGGAATAAACTATGCCTGAACTACCCGAAGTACAGACCGTCGTAAACGAAATAAAAAAACAAAAGCTCGTGGGCGAAAAGATCAAGGACGTCGAGATCCTTGTCCCAAGCCTTGTGGCGCCCATGGACACGGCTGCTTTCGCGAAAGCTTTAAAAGGAAGGAAAATCACCGACCTTTCACGCCGCGCCAAATACATCGTGGCAACGCTGGATGACGGCAATTATTTCATTTCGCACCTGAGGATGTCCGGACACTTTGTGACCATCGACGCCAAGGAGGAGAGGGGACGCTTCGAGCGCGCCAGGATAACCTTCGCCAACGGGAAGGCTCTCCGTTACGACGACATCAGGAAATTCGGCCGTTTCAACCTCGTTAAGGACAAGGAAGAGATCCTTGGCAAGCTCGGTCCCGAGCCCTTGGAAAAAAGCTTCACGCCGAAGCTGCTCTTCAGCCTCTTCCCGAAAGATAAAAAGGTCAAGCTCTGCGTCAAGGCCTGGCTCCTGGACCAGACGAACGTGGCGGGCCTCGGCAACATTTACGTTGACGAAGCCCTCTGGCTCGCCAAGATCCATCCCGAGCGCCCCGCCGCCAGCATAACCATGAGAGAAGCCGAAGCTCTCCGGGACGCCATTCAATCCGTACTCAAAAAAGGCATCGCCAATTCCGGCACCTCTCTCGGCCACACCCAGGGCAACTTCATCAGCGCCGACGGCAAGCACGGCAACAACGCTGAGACATTGAACGTTTTCCACCGCCAGGGCAAGCCCTGCCCAAGATGCGGAGCAATCATAGAAAAATCCGTGGTCGCCCAGCGCGGCACTCACATCTGCCCCAACTGTCAGAAAAAGTAAAAGCCAAAACAGCGCGCGCTGACGGGCCGCTTGACTTTTGAAAAAGTCTTTAGTATTATTGTCGCCACTTGCCTGAAAAAGTGGAAAGCGAAAGAGAGAAAAGCTTGGCGCGCCCTTTGGAAGACAAGGAAGACAAGCCCGTTTCCAAGGGTCCCGAGGGGACCGATCGGAAGGCACTTGACTTTTTGGAATATGTTTTGATACACTATTCCTCACCATCGCAAAAACGATGGAAACGGCGAGAGCCGGAATGAAATTTGATCTTTGACAGTTGGAAAGGTTTTATGATGTGCCAAAAGCAAGTGCGGAAGACACCGCTCCAGGTGTCTTCA
>JAFYHD010000112.1 GCA_017539325.1 bacterium
CCTGGCGCCTCTTCCCCTA
The DNA here is from genome assembly GCA_017539325.1 of bacterium. GTDB lineage: Bacteria > Auribacterota > UBA3054 > UBA3054 > UBA3054 > UBA3054. Next base: position 20 of record JAFYHD010000112.1, read on the forward strand.
CTTCAGGGACAGCGTCTGCTACCTCGACATCGAAACGACGGGGCTCGGCAAAGGTCTTGACTACACGACCGTCGCGACCATCTACGACGGGCATGACATCAAAGTCTTTACGCACGGAAAAAACATGCACGAGCTGCCGGAAGCGCTTGAGAATTACAAGATCTGCGTGACCTTCAACGGGAAATGCTTCGATTTGCCTTTTCTGAGAAGCGAATTCGGAAGAGACTTTGCGCTCTGCCAGATCGACCTCAGGTACGTCTTCGCGAGTCTTGGCATGAAGGGCGGGCTGAAAAAGCTCGAGAAATATTTCGGGATCAGCCGCGGAGAGTGGACCGACCTCGACGGCTACGCCGCCGTCATTCTCTGGAACTGGCACAGGAACGGCATGAAAGGCGCCCTGGAGACTTTGACCGCCTACAACATTCTTGATACCGTCGATCTGGAAAAGCTGATGTGCCTCGCCTACAATCTGAAAGTCCGGGAGGAAGGCGGCGGAGACGAGCTGCTCCTCGATATGCCGGATGAAGTCGACATTCCCTACGCCCCGAACCCGGCCGTCATCAGAAAAGCTCTCGCGGTAACGCAGAGAGCCGGAGGATACTATTGATGGACATCCCGAGACTTCTGGTCGCCAACGCGGAAGGCGAGATCATCGACTGCCCGGAACTGGCCTGGCTGGGCATGGGCGGCGCTGAGCCATCCATTCCCGAAAGCTGGATACCTCTGCCTCCCGGCAGCGAGCTCTTCACCCTTCCGGGACGCCTGCCGCAAGGATGGGACGAGGAAGCCGGCAAGATCGCCACGGTCGAGGATTACTGCGGCCGGGACGTGCAGGCCGTGGCCGCCTTCATCGCACCCGCGCACACTTCCCTTATGCGCCCCGCCTTTGTTAGAACTCCGGGCGCGCCCATACTGCCGCTCTACTGCTACACCGCCATCGGCTGGATCGACGACCAGTTCGTGGTGCCCGCCGTCAGGATCGACAAGGATAAAAGGCAGGACTGCCGGACCTTCAACGAAAAGAAGATACTGCAGGGCGCTGCCAGGATAAAGAAAGTTTACAAGAATAACCGGCTGGCCCAGCATTTGATGGACAACTGCTGCCTCACCTACCGCTGCCCCGCCGCCAGAAACTACGCCCTGGGCCGCTGGGAAATGCCTCTCCCAACGAGCAGGGCCTGCAACAGCCACTGCCTGGGCTGCATCTCCTTCCAGCCGGGCGACCACGTCTGCGCCTCGCAGAACCGCATCGCCTTCACGCCGACGCCTGAGGAGATCACGGAGCTCGTCCTCGACCACTTCGCTTCGGCGGAGAAACCGGTGGCCAGCTTCGGCCAGGGCTGCGAAGGCGAACCGCTGACAGTCTCCGACGTCATAGCGGAAAGCATCAGGATGATCAGAAAGGAAACTCCCTACGGCACGATCAACCTCAACACCAACGGCGGCCTCACGGACGAACTGGAAAAAGTCATCGAGGCCGGCCTCGACAGCGTCAGGATCTCGCTGAATTCCGCCAGGCCGGAATACTACGAAGCCTACTGCCACCCGAATTTCTCTTTCGAGGACGTCATGAACTCCATAAGGATCGCGAGAAGCAACGGCGTCTTCGTTTCCTTGAATTACTTTGTCTTCCCGGGCTTCACCGACCAGGTCGGCGAATACGAGGCCCTAAGGAAGATCTTAGAAGATCCGGGCGTCGACCTCATCCAGTGGCGCAACCTGAATATCGATCCCGACTGGTACATTGAAACTCTGAACATAAAAACCGAGGAGCCCGCCATGGGCGTGCTTAACCTGATGGACAAAATTAGTGAGGAATTCCCTGACGTGCGCTTCGGCTATTACAATCCATTTTTGGGTCAGGAGGACCCGCGCCGCAAAGAGGCGAAAACAAGCAAGAAGAAATGAAAGAAAAAGCTTTCAGAAAAACTCTTCCCGCCGCTAATGAAAACGACTGGAATTTTTCCGGCAAGAACGCCTTCGATTACCTCTACGATCTTTCGGAAACAATAGGCTCCCGTTTGGGAGGGACAAAAGGCGAAGTTGAAGCAGCGGAATACATCATGAAAAAATTCCGCTCCTTCGGCATGAGGGCCTTTCTGCATAAATTCCCCATCTGGGCCTACGACAACAAAGGCGGAAAAGCGGAAGCCAGGATCGGCAAGGGAAATTGGAAGAACGTTCCCTGCGAAGTCCACATGCCCTCCTCCTCCACTCCCAAAGGCGGCATAACTGGAAAACTCTTCTTCGCCGTCCAGGGATATCAGGAAGCGATCACTCCGGATGCGAAGGATAAGATCGTCGTGGTCACGCAAGGCATCCCCAAAGAGGAAAGGGAGCACTTCCTTGCTTACAAACCCAAAGCGCTCGTTTTCATCGACGGCCGCTATGAAACGCACCTGCACCGCCAGCTGACCGGCCATGAATATTTCGCCAGCTGGGGCAACCTCCCCACGATCACCATCCCCTACCAGGACGCCCTTCCCCTCGTCGAGGCGAAGGAGGAATGCGAGATGCGGATCACCATTCAGAACGAGGAAAAATACGTCTGGGGCCACAATGTCATCGGCGAGATCAAGGGAAGCGATTTTCCTGAAGAGATAATCGTTATCTGCGGCCACTACGACACGCACTGGCAATGCCCGGGCGCCACGGACAACGGCGGCGGCACAGTCATAGCGATGGAGCTGGCCAGGATACTCGCCAACAAGAAGCCGAAAAGGACCATGCGCTTCGTGCTCTTTTCCGGCGAGGAATCCGGATTACACGGTTCGCTCGCCTACGCCCACGAGCTCTTCGAGAGCGACAAGAAGGAAAGGGCCAAGAAGTCTTTCGATCCCGCGAGCGGCAGAACACTTTTGGAAAGGCACCGCCTCGGATTGAACATCGACGTCATGGGCGCCCTCCTGGCTAACGACGTCATCCTCTATTCCGGTCCGGAAGACCTCGGCGCCTCCATGCGCCTTCTTTTCTTTGAGAAGAAGCGGAACTTGCGCTGCTCCAGAGGACCGATGAGTTCCGACGGCACTCCATTGGCCGCTGTGGGCATCCCGGTCATCCAGTACGGCCGCTACGGCGCCGGCACCACCATGGGACATACCGGCGACGACAGCATAAAGTATCTCTCGCCCGAAGCTCTCCTTCTGTCCGGTGACATCTGCCTCACCTGGCTCAGGCGTTACGTCGTTGACACGCCGACGCTCCCCTTCAAGCGCGAAGTCTCCCCCGAAGACATCAAGAAATGCGAGGATTACTTCCAGGGCAGGCGCGGCCGCGACCCCAGGTTCGAAACGAAACGCCTTTTCCCGAAAGGCGATCCCAAGATCAAAGATCCCGCGAAAAAATCCTTGGAATAAATTTAACCTTAAACCATAAGACAAAAGATGAAGTCGATAACCATTGACGCGCTCTACAAGGAAAAGATCTTTTCTGCCAAAGGCATTCCGCAATTCCGTTTCATGAATTCCGGCAAAACTTATTCCCGCCTGGAAGATTCCAAGCGTGTGACCGTTTACGACCTTAAGAGCGGCAAGCTTTTGAAAACGCTTTTCGACATTGGAAAATGCAAAGAGATCGGCGCCGAGAAACTGCACAGCTACGCCTTCAGCAAGGACGAGACCAAGCTTCTCCTGGCCGTCGATTTTGAGAAGATCTACCGCCGCACCTTCTACGCCTCCTACTTCGTCTACGACCTCAAGAAGAAGACCGTGACGCCTGTCTGCGATAAAAAGCGCCAGAAACTGGCCTCCTTCTCCCCCGACGGCAGGAAGGTCGCCTTCGTTCTCGCAAACGACCTTTACGTCAAGGACCTCGTAAGCGGCAAAGAGATCAGGCTTACCAAGGACGGCAAGGCGACGAAGATCATCAACGGCGCGCCCGACTGGGTCTACGAGGAAGAATGGTACATGACCTACGGCTACCAGTGGTCTCCCGACAGCCAGAGCATCGCCTATCTCCGTTTCGACGAGAGCAAAGTGAAAGAGTACCGTATCGACTTCTATCACGGCACGGATTATCCCAAGCCCTTCGTCTACAAATACCCCAGGGCCGGCGAGGACAACTCCAAGGTGACCTGCCACGTCTTCGACCTTAAGACCAAGAAGACCGTGAAGCTCGACACGGGGAACGACGACATCTATATCCCCACCATCCAGTGGGAGCCCAAGGGCAAGTATCTCTATCTTCTCATTGTCAACAGGCTGCAGAACCACTTTGAGTGGCTGAGAGCCCAGAAAGGCCAAACCGAGCTGGAGTGCGTTTACGAGGAAGCCAACGAGCGCTACTGCGACATCGACCAACAGCTCTATTTCCTCAAGGAAAGCCCGGAATTTTTGCTGAGGACCAGCAGAAGCGGACGCTGGCACGTCACGCGCTGCAAGCTTGACGGCGCCTACATCGGGCATCTCACGAACGGCGAATGGGACGTCTCCGCCGTCAAGGCGATCGACGAGAAGAAAAAGCTCGTCTATCTCGAAACGACCAAGACGAACCATCTTCAGCGCCAGCTCTTCAAAGTGGGTTTGAACGGCGAGAAATTAGAGCGCGTGACAATTGGCCAGGGAACGCACAACATCACCTTCAATTCCGACGCCTCCCTCTTCATCGACTGCCACTCCACCAACCAGGCTCCTCCCGTCTACACGCTCCACACTTCCGACGGAAAAGCGCTGCGCGTCCTGGAGAGCAACGCCGCCCTTAAAAAACTTCTGAAGAATTATCCTGTCACGAAAAAGGAGATGTTCCATTTCGTGACGCCGGAAAAGACGAAGCTCTTCGGCTGGATCATCAAGCCCTACAAGTTCGATCCCAAGAAACGCTATCCCCTCTTCATGACCTTCTACAACGGCCCGCATTCCCAGGCCGCCACGGAAGGCTGGCAGTTCGGCTGGGAGCGCTACCTGGCGGAAAGAGGCTACATCGTGGCCTGCGTGGACGGGCGCGGCACCGGCTGGCGCGGCGAGGAATTCTTGAAGTGCACCTACAAGCAGCTCGGCCGCTATGAAGTCGAGGACCAGATCTACGCCGCGAAATTCCTCGGCTCGCTCCCCTATGTCGACGAAAAGAGGATCGGCGTCTTCGGCTGGAGCTACGGCGGCTTCATGGCCTCGAGCCTGATGGTCAGGGGCGGCGACGTCTTCAAGCTCGGCATCGCCGTCGCTTCCGTCACCGACTGGCGCTTCTACGATACGATCTACACGGAAAAATTCATGTCCACGCCCCAGGAGAACCCCGACTACGGCAAATGGTCGCCCGTCAACTTCGTGGACGGCCTTACCGGCAAGCTTCTCCTTGTGCACGGCATCGCGGACGACAACGTCCACTTCCAAAATTCCCTCCTCCTAGAGGAAGCCCTCATCAAGGCAGGAAAACAATTCGAGATGCATTACGTCCTCAACAAGGACCACGGCATCGGCGGACCGCACACTACGCCGCATCTCTACACCAGAATGTTGAATTTTATAACCGAGAATCTCTAAGGATCAACTCATGAAAAGCATACTTCCCTTTCTCACGAAAGAACGCGTGATCGACCTCAAAGGGCAGAACAAATCCGACTGCCTTTACGAACTGGCCAAAGTCGCCGTCAATGAAGCCATCCATGAAGACGTGGAGGCCCTTTACGACGAACTGATGGACAGAGAACGCCTGATGTCCACCGGCATCGGCATAGGCATCGCCGTCCCCCACACCCGCTGCCCGGAAACGGAGACCTTCACGGTGGCCATCGGCCGCACCGCGGAAGGCGTCCGCTACGATTCCGTGGACGGCCAGCCTGTCCATCTTATGATCCTCATCATCGCCCCCGGCAACGACAGGAGAGAATATCTTCAGCTTCTGGCCAAGGTCGTCATGAGGCTCAAGGACCGCGAATTCTTCCAGAAACTGATGGACGCCCCGACACCCGCCGACGTTTACGACATCATAGCCAAAGACGAGGATGCTGAATAACTTCCAAAACTTCCTGGGCTCTCCCCTTCTGACCCTCGGCATCGCCATGCTGATGGGTTTCTTCGTGGGACGACTGGCGGAGATGATCAAGCTCCCCCGTGTCACCGGCTATGTCATTGCCGGCGTCATCTTGGGACACACGATCTATTCCGGAAGTTTCGACCTTCTGCGTTTCGACATCACCAACGACTTCGCCTTAGGCTTCGTCGCCTTCACGATAGGCGCCGAACTGGAAATGGATAGGCTGAAAAAAGTCGGCCTGTGCGTGGCGACCATCGTCATCTTCGAAACGCTCGTCTCCTTCATTCTCGTTTCTTTCTGCACCTTCCTTCTGACGAAAGACCTGCCGCTCTCAGTGCTCCTCGGCTCCCTGGCTTCCGCCACGGCGCCCGCCGCCACGGTCATGACCTTAAGGCAGATGAAAGCCAAAGGCCCAGTCACCACCACCCTGCTCGCGGTAGTGGGCCTCGACGACGCCCTGGCGCTTATCGTCTATGCCTTCGCTGCGGCCTTTTTAAAGGGCTCTCTCAACTCGGACGGTATCTCTATCGTTCAGGCCTTCGTCCTGCCCTTATTGCGCATTCTGGGCGCTCTGGGACTGGGCGGACTCTTGGGCCTGGCCATGCTTCCCGTCCTTAAGAGCATCACCCTCCAGGCCGAGATGCTGCTTTTCGTCTGCGCCTCCATAATCTTCTGCGACGGTCTTGCCACCAGGTTCGGCTTCTCGGAGCTCCTTTGCAACATGGCCTTCGGCTTCACCGTCGCCAACGTCGGGCGCTTTTCAACGGGAAGACTGCTTAACGCCATCGACCAGCTTACGCCGCCCATCTACGCGGCCTTCTTCGTCCTGGCCGGCGCGCAGCTTAGGCTCAACGCCTGCTGCAACGCCTTCATGCTCTCTCTGGCGGCCGTCTACACCCTAAGCAGGATCGTCGGCAAAGTCGGCGGCGCCTACCTTGGCAGCCTGATCGGCAAAGCCAGCGACACCATAAGAAAAAATATCGGCTACGGCCTCGTCTCCCAGGTCGGTATCGCCATCGCCCTGGCCGTCATCATAAGAAGAGAGTTCAGGCCTCTCAACATCTACTTCGGTAATTTTGAAATGAGCCAGATGATCATCAATCTCTTGCTCTTCACCACCATCTTCACGGAAATAATCGGACCGGCCCTGACGCGCTACGGCATAAGGCGCGCCGGGGAGGACCACAGCGCGGAATAAAAATTATGCAGCTCCTCATTATCAAACTCGCCAAAGAAGAACTTCTTGAAGACCTTCTAACCGCCCTCACGGCCTCCGGTCTCGACACGGCCTGCATCGTGGACTCCAGCTCCATCCAGAAATTCATGGGACAAAGGATCCCGATCTTCGCGGGACTCAGGACCGAGATGGACCACTACTCTTACTGCAAGGTAATAATCGCGAGGATACTCTACCCTGAGAACCTGGAGGAGTTCCGCCGCCTCCTGAAACGCTCCAAGATCGATTTTGGCGATCTTGAGAACGGCACCGCCCTCCTTCTCCCCTGCGAGGAGCTGTAAGATATTCTTTTACACCGAAAATTTACACCGAAAATTTACTGCCGATGTAATCTAAGTGACCTAATAGCGATTTGAAAGGACACATCAGTTCAAATTCTAGATTTCAAGCCCGAAATCTCATTTGTATCTAGTTTTGTGAAAGCAAAACACTTCCTGCCTAGATCTTTTATTGAGGCGCCAACAAGAAAGAGCTCCGCATCGTCAATTATTAGAAAACGATCATGAAACCTTGAACTCTCCAGAACAATCAGATTCCCGTATTGTTCATTAAATTTTTCGATATCGCTTGCAGCAAGTTCATTCCCGCGCTTAGAAGTTACGATCTCAAGGCTTACTCCTTTTCCTTTTTTCGCCAGCATCTCAAGAGTTGTTATATTCACATAATTATCTATAAGAAGAATAGACTTTTTGGCCGATAAAACATGCTTGGTCAAAAAGACATCGGCGTCGAAGACCTGGCCGTCATAAAAAACTCCCTGTCTAGGAGGAAGCGAAGTCTTGACGAAAAAATCAACGTTCTTTTCTAATTTATCTAGCCTGGAATCATATTCGGTTATTTTATTTTCGAGAAAAGCAACTTTCTGATTAATGGCGTATCCTTTGAGCAAATACTCTTTAAGTATCTTGGTGGCCCATTGGCGAAAATGAATCCCCCTTTTTGTATTCACGCGATATCCAACTGAAATAATGATGTCAAGATTATAATATACCGTTCCATATAATCTTTTTCTTTTGTCTGCTATATGTTCCAAAATGGAACATGTACTTTTTTTGTCTAGCTCACCGCTTTTGTAAATGTTTGATAAATGCTTTGTTATTGCCGGCCTTTGGGTGCCGAAAAGACATGCAATTTGATCTTGTGTGAGCCAGACAGTTTCGTTTTCCAAACGAACGTCCAGTTTTATTGTTTCATCAGGTTGATAAATTATTATCTCGTTTTCCATATTGTGGGATGGTCGAATTAATTTTAATTAAACTACCCGCATAATATGAAAAAATCTTGATGGACACAAGGTTTTTGGCAAATACTATTTATTCTTGTAGCACAATGTGGCAAAAAGGAGACATGCAAAATGGAATAAAAAATCGCGGAAGAGGGTGACCTCTTCCGCGTTTTGGGAAAATTAGAGTGCTCTTTTTATTGAACTAGAAAAATACGGAAGCCTCTATTGTTCGCGCTACTTCCTGGGAAACCCATTGAATTACGAATCGTTGAACGGCAATTATAAACGTCACCATTCCAACCACCCCCTCGGAAAACACGAGCATTAAAGCTACCAATTATTTTATTAGCACCCTTAGGGTCCGTCGCATCGCCACCATATTCTCCATACCAGTCTAAACACCATTCCGCAATATTTCCATGCATATCATAAATATCCCAATTGTTAGGTTGATATAAGCCGACCGTAGTATGCTCGCTATATCCGCCTTTACCATCGTCTCTGTTTTTGGAATAGCGTCCCAGTTTGTTCATATTAACGTCTTCATAACGGTTTGTTATATTATTGCCATCGTTCAAATCTGTTGTCGTTCCTGCCTTACAGACATATTCCCACTGTGCTTCAGTTGGCAAATCAAATTCCATCCCTGTTTTGGCGCGAAGCATGCCGAGAAAAGAGTCTGAATCAACTTCGTTGTTAGCCGGCCAACCAATGCCTTTTTCTTCACCTCTAATCATTTCATATGAGACTTGCTCCACGGGGCGCATATTACCCATGTATCTGGATGGATTACTCCCTGTTATCAATTCATATTGTTTCTGGGTCACTTCAAAAACGCCAGCATAAAAAGGTTTCGTTAATGTCACCTTATGAGGAGTTTCGTCAAGTGCGTTCTCAAAATGATCACTGCCCATAACGAAAGAACCGGCTTCGATTTTTCGCAAGACTATTTTCGTGGTCTTGTATTCTTCCGTCCAGCCTTCATCAGGCTCATCGTCGAGATAACTGACAGCGAAATTAGTCGCGTTTGTACCGTCAGAAAGGTCAATGATCATATAGGTGTTGCTGCCTGGCTGCGGTTTTTCCTTTGCGACGACATTTATCTTCATATCATCAACAAAGACTCCGCTAAAGTTGTCATCTGGCATCCAAATGGTTTTGTGTTTTCCCAAACCTTCAACAGTGCCTTCGGCTCCGTCTCTGCTTAAAGTGCCGCGTTCAGATAGGTCAAATAAATTTACGCCATCATCTATTGAGCCATAAAATTTGACTTTAAAAACTGTATTGGTATTGTCAGAATCAAGTGTATAATTTATTATCACGCTTCTATCAAAAGGCCACATCTGGAGGCAGCTGACATCACTTAAAGAAATGTCAGCTTTGGCATCAAAAGATGCAAATAGAACAGCGGTCAGAATAATAACCAAACATTTCATCCGCTTGCGAAAGAAAAAAGCGCCTGCCAACGCCAAAGCGAGCGTCATTATTGGTTCAGGCAGGATTGTCACCTTTCTGGCAAAAACTTTTTCTTCCGTAACGCTTGTTATAGTCTCAGTCAAAAGATATGTGTCGTCCGTGGAGAAATCCTTGTAATCCTCGTCGGTGTAGTCCCAAACAGTCGTGCCTTCCGCGAAAGATTCGGAATAGTCAGCGAAAACGCTGGCAGACGTATCCGGATCAGCGGTGTCTTCCACCGTGATCGTCAGAGATCTCGGGGCTCCCTCAGCCATGGCGCTGCTGTACCCCAGAGGATCGTCAGGCTTCAGAAGGATCGCTTCTTCCGTGATCGCGTTGCCGTCGAAACGGAAAGGGCCGGACCAAAGAGATTGGCCCGCGAAAAGCGCGCCGGAAAACGACAGCGCGGCCAAGAGCGAAATTGCAGCAAGCTTTTTCATAAACACTCCTTCGGTGATATTTAACCGGGATTATTTTACAAAAAAAAAAAAAAATAGCCAATGGCAGAAACTTTGTCAATGCAAAAGGCGTGCGTCCCAAATAGAACGCACGCCTTCTGCGTTTGAGTGTTATGTCAGCATTACTCTCCGATGGCCAGCCTCACGCCATATTCGTAGTTGATAGACATGGGGGATGCGGCGTTTCCGGAACCGGAAGTGCAGTCTCTGGCTCTTGAGGCGTGGCTTCCGCCTCTTGTTAAGCGGTAATAGTTTCTTAAGTTCCAGTCGAGGCACCATTCGGCAACGTTGCCGTGGCAGTCGTAGAGGCCCCAGCTGTTCGGGACGTAGGAACCGACGGCGGTGTGATTGGTCCGGTATCCGCCCTTTTCGTCGGTCCAGTCGTAAGCGTAACGGCCGGCTTCATCCATGTTCGGACAGGAGTTATCGTTCGTCAGATCTTTTCCGGTGTTAAGATCCGTGGTGGTTCCGGCGCGGCAGGCCGCGCCCCACTGCGCCGAGGCGGGCAGATCGAAGCCGTTTCCGAAGATCTTCCTGAATCTGCCGAAGAAGCTGTATTCGTCCACTTCCCGGTTATCCGGGTAAGCGGAACCCAAATCTGCTCCGCGGAGCATGTCGTAAGAAACGCTGTCAACGGGGCGCTTGTCGCCGGGAAAGACGGAAGGATTGCCGCCTACCGCGTTCAGGCACTGCCTCTGGGTCAATTCGAAAATGCCGACGTAGCAGGCGTTGCTCAAACTTTCCGATTCGATCCTTCTGAGCCAGATCTCGTCAGTGCGGCACTTGTCGCCGCTGACCGCGGGGCCGGAAGCGGAAACGCGCATTGTTCCCGTCAAGGTGTCGAGGACGAGATAGGTGGCCTGGTCGGTCACTTCCTCAAATTCGACCCTTAATACGACGTCGCCCATCTGGTCGACGTAAGCGTCGTCGGGCGTCCAGGTCAGTTTATGCGTTCCAGCACCAACCGCAATTCCGCAAGCGCCGTCATATTCAAGTTTGCCAAGATTCTCCAGCGGTTCTTCGCTGCCGTCTTTCAGTTTGCCGAAGAAGGATACCTGGAAGACAGGCAGGGACTTTTCCGATCCGGAGGTCAGCTCATACTCGAAGGTCCTCTTGGCGCGGTCAGGCAGAGTCTCGAAGGGGCTCGTGACCAAGGTGACGCGGAAGCCGCAGTACATATCGTACTGTTCAGGCTTGAGGCTGTCGTGGAAAGCGGAGCGGCATTTGGCGGCGCGGTCGCTGCCGGCGGACCAGGCTCCGCCCCTGATGGCGCGATAAAATCCCCAGCTCGTGCCAACGGGCTCGGTCAGAGGATCGGTGCCGAGGCTGGGCTGGTAGGTGTCGAGGCACCATTCGCTCACATTGCCGTGCATATCGTAGAGGCCCCAGAGGTTCGGCTCGTAGCAGCCGACCACGGTGTGTTCCTCAAAACCGCCCTTCCCGTCTTTGCGGTTGTAATAATAGCGGGCCACTTCTCCCACGTTGTAGTCCTGATCCTCGTCTGTCAGATCCTTGCCGCTGTTCAGAGCCGTGGTGGTTGTGGCGCGGCAGGCGTATTCCCACTGCGCCTCAGTGGGCAGATCGAAGGTCAGGCCGGTCTTGGCGCGGAGGATGCCGAAGAAGGTGTTGGCGTCCACGTCGTAGCTCTTCGGCCATAAAGCGCCATTCTCGGATCCGCGAAGGTCGTTGTAGGAAACGCATTCCACCGGGCGAGAATCGCCTTTGTACATCGAGGGGTTAGATCCGGTGACAAGCTCGTATTGTTTCTGCGTCGTCTCGAAGACGCCGATGTAATAATCGTTCGTCAGCGTAATTTCATGCTGGGTCTCGGCCTCGACTCTGCCAACTTCGTAAGCGGGGCTGCCCATGACGCAGCTTCCCGGCTCGATCTTCCTAAGGACCAGCTTGGTGGTCTTGTACTCTTCCGTCCAGCCGCCTTCAGGCACTCTGTCCAAGTAAGTGACTGGGAAGCTGTCGGCCTCGGGGCCTCCGGATAAGTCGATGACGGCATATCCCTCGTTCGGCGTTGTCTCATCCGCGACGACCTTGATCTTCATGTTGTCGATCTTCGTGAAGTAAAACTGATCGTTGGGCATCCAGAGGGTCTTGTGCTCGCCGCTTCCCGTCACCGTGCCGAGCGCACCGTCCAATTCCAGCGAGCCTTTTTCGGAAAGGTCGAAAAGCGTTTCACCGTTATCGATGGATCCGTAGAACTTAATGTTGTAGGTGGGATCGTCTTTTTCGGAGGTAAGGGCGTAAGTTATGGAGACGCTTCTCGAGAAGGGCCAGATCTGCAAACATCTGACGTAGCTGATGCAGTTGGCCTGAGCGGAAATGGAGGTCACAGCGGCCAGGGCGGCGATCGCAGCCAGACCTTTGAAGCGTTTGCGCGCGAAGAACGCGCCAATGCCCAAAATGGCCAGAAGCAGCAGGCCCGCGGGTTCCGGAAGGAGTGTAACTCTCCTATCAAGCGTTATGGTGCCCAATTCGGTCTCAACGCTGTGCTTGAGGCGATAGGTGTCGTCCAGAGGAAAATCCTTGTAGGGTTCGGTTTGGTAAGGCCAGTAGACGAAGCCCTCCATGGGGATCCCGTAATAGTCCGCGAAAAGGGTCGTGTTGATCTCGGGATTTTCGATGTCTTCCGCCGAGACTACGATGGAGACGATCTCGCCCCTGGCAAGGTAAGTGCTGTAGCAGACTTTGTCGGTGTCCTTCAGAAGGATGGCTTTCGCGGTGATCTCGCTTCCGTCGAAGCGGAAATCATCCGACCAGAGCTCGTCGCAGAAAGCGGTGAGGCAAACAAGCGCCGCAAGGGACGCAAGGATCAGTTTTTTCATAAACTCTCCGTATATTGTGCTTAACCACTTATATTTTACGATTTTCTCGCCGAAAAGTCATATGCCCTTGGCAAACAGGCTTCGCTAAGTTTGCTTACGGGCACATGACTCTTTCGCCTCGAAAATCTATCGACGGCAAGCGGCATGTGTCCCAAGGCGAACACACGGGAGCCAGCGTTCCTCGAAAATCGCGGTGGCAGTAGTGAGCCGGGGACATATGCCGTTGC